>CAYTDH010000073.1:0-13528 GCA_964436325.1 uncultured Tangfeifania sp. | reverse complement strand
GCCCTGCGGGTGTGATTGGCCGGCAGGCATAATAAATGGTATTTATTGGTGATATTTGTGGCTGGAAGTCAATCCACAGATTCCTGCAGATGATGCACCGATAATTACCTGTATAAAGTGTTATTGAATGAGAACAATTGAACTGAAAGAGATGGAAAAGGCCGATATTCCTGCTGCTGTTGAGCTGATTGGAAAGGCGATGAATGTCGATGAGGGCCGATGGGCTGAAAATACCATGAATTTCCATTTTAACTGCCAGGAGCAGGAAATGGATGATGGAAGGATGTATTATTTGTGGTGGAAAAACCGGAAAGCCGGAGGAATAGTGGGATTGCACCGGTATGTGTGGGGGCCTCCGGAGAATGTCTGGCTGGCCTGGTTTGCCGTTTCGCCTGAATTCCAGGGAAACGGATATGGCATGAAACTGCTTGATTCCATTGTTCAAAAAGCAAAATCACTCGGATATAAAAAATTCTTTATAGAAACCTACAACCATCCCGATTTTCAAAAAGCCATCCGGTTTTACAAAAAATATGGATTTTCTGAGGCAGGAAATATTTCCTGTTATTTACCCGATGGTTCGGATATGGTGGTGCTTTTTAAAAAGATCGTTTAATTTCCCGGAAAAGATTTCCGAAGGTTTTTCCTATTTTTATATTTCATTCGAATGATTCTTTTTTAATAAATGCTTGTAATGGTAAGATTGGTTGTTTTGCTATTAGATAAATTGCATGGTTTTTGTGTTTAACTTTTTTAGTTAAATTTGAGTCGTTTTTCCCGGTGATGGAAAAAACAAGGATGCTTTAATTCAATTTTATCAACTAATTACAATAAAAAACCAAAAACAGATGAGGTCTTCTGAAACTGAGAATCTTTTTTCGAAGTTATTTGACTTAGCCCCTTCTCCTTATCAGATGCTGGACGAGCATGGTTGTTTTTTGAGGGTAAACCAGGCCTGGCAGGATATTCTGGGGTACCGTGCTGAAGAAGTTTTGGAAAAGAATTTCGGGGAATTTTTAGCTCCATTCAGTCAAATGAAATTCCGGGAAACCTTTCCGCTTTTTAAAGAGGAGGGTACATTATCGGAAGAATTCGTTTTTATTCATAAAAGCGGCCGGGAAAAAACCATGACGTTAAAGGGTTCTTTCGAAAGTCATGGTGATGGCACCCAGAAGCAAGCGCATTGTTTTCTAAAGGAAAAGCACGAAAATCAGCATAGCTTCGAAAAGGATGAAGACCATAACAGGAAGATTCAATTTTTAAGCCATTCTGCCAGTGAAATGCTTGAACTGGAAAAACTTTCGTCCATTTATACCTACATTTGCGAAAATGTTCAAAAACAATATCCAGGGACCATTGTACTTATTGTATCGGTTGAAGAAGAAAATGGTTTAACCCGCCTGATGGATATTGCCGGCTTTGATAATCGTTTTCTACAGAAAACCATCCGGTTAGCCGGATTTAATCCCCTGGGAAAAGAGTATAAACTATTGCCTGACCATCAAAAAATATGGAAATCGGGAAACCTCCATGAGTACAAAGGAGGACTTGCGGATTTTGCTTCCACTGAATTTCCTGGCTCTGTTGCCAAAGGGCTTCAAAAACTATTTGATATCCACAAAATTTATACTATCGGCATTAATAAAGGGGATAGATTGCTCTCCGCTGTTCATGTTATTACGCGGCACCAGGAAGAAATTGCTGATAATAAATTTATTGAGACGTTTGTGAAACAGGCAGGCATAGTCATTCAGCGCAAGATGCTGGAGAAGGAGCTTTTTTTTCATTCCATGGTGCTTAACCAGATAAAAGATATGGTTACCGTAACCAATATGCATGGGGATATCACCTATATTAACCGGGAAATTGAAAAAATGATAAACCGGCCTTCCTCTGAAATCCTTGGGCGTTCGGTTGATATTTATCAGGAAGGTCAAAAGAGCGGACCCTCTCCGTGGAGGGTAATGAAAGAAACCATGAAATCCGGATATTGGAGAGGGGAAATCTCCCGAACTGATTCCAAAGGAAATGATTTCTTTTACGATTTACGGGCTCAGCTTTTGAGGGATTGTTCTAATAGTCCCATTGGAATATCCCGTATCGCCACCGATATCACCGAGCGCAAAATGGCCTGGCAGCGAATGACCCGTTCCGAAGCCAATGCACGGGCTGTTTTGGAGGCCACTTCTGAAGTTATTATTCTCGTCGATAAAGATTTTTGTATAATCGATACCAATGAAGTTCATGCCAGCCGTTTTGGATTAACCCGTGAAGCGATCATCGGGAAATCACTCGATGATTTTCTTCCTCCGGAACATGCCAAACGCCGGAAGGCCTGGATACGGAAAGTTTTTGAAAAAAGGAAAACTCTTTGTTTTGAAGATTACCGTGCAGGCCATTGGTATGACAGCTCCATATCACCTGTATACAATGAGGACGGAACCGTTGACCGGGTGGCAGTTTTCTCCAAAGACATTACCAGCCGGAAAATGGCTGAGGAAAAAATACGGGAAAGCGAACGAAAATACCGGAGTATTATGAAAAATATTTCGGATGTTGTTTTTGTTGCTGATGTTAATTTGAAGATAAATTATATAAGCCCTTCCTGCGAAAGGTTTTTCGATGAACCGGCTGATGCCCTCCTGAAAAGCGGAATTGAGAAAAAATTACCTCCCGGGGATGTGGAGAAAGTGTACCGCTTTTTCAAGGAAGAGTTGGACATGAAAGGTGATTCAGGAAGATATCCCGACAGGACAAGGGTCATCGAAACCCGCCATGTTCAGAAGAATGGCAAAATCCTTTTATTGTCTCTGCACCTTTCGATGATCCGGGATGAAGAGGGAAAACCCGATGGACTTCTTGGAATCATAAGGGATGTAACCCGTCAAAAACGTGAAGAGCAAATCAAAGAACTGATCTACGAAACGGCCAAAACATCAGCCATTTCTACCAGTCTGGAAGAGCTGCTTGGTTTCATCCGGACGGAACTGGGCCAAATTATGGATACCACCAATTTTTATGTGGCCATGTACAGGTCCGAAACCGATACATTTCATAAAACCATTTTTTTGAATGAAGCAGATGATTTTACCGAATGGAAAGCTTCCGGTTCCCTGGCTGGAAAAATCCTTCAGAATGGACAAACACTGCTATTCAATAATGAGGGGGAAATTCGGACAGCTTCGGTCAACCGGATTGTTATCGGGGGCATTCCTGCCAAATGCTGGCTGGGTGTACCCCTTAAAGAGAACCAAAAAACGATAGGGGTTATGGTGGTAAAAAGCAATACCGATCCCAATGCCTACACCCCAGAGGATGCCCGTCTGATGGAAATGATTGCCCATGAAATTTCCTCTTTCATCGAACGAAGGAATATGATCAAAAACCTGATCAAAGCGAAAAAGGAGGCTGAAAAAAGCGATAAACTGAAATCTGCTTTCCTGGCAAATATGAGCCATGAAATCCGAACACCTATGAATGGAATTCTTGGATTTATTGATTTGCTGGGAGAACCTGACCTCGAAGAAAAGATCAAAAAGGAGTACATTGATATTTTAAATAAAAGCAGTCAAAGGTTACTCAATACCATTAATGATATCATTGAAATATCCAAAATTGATGTGGGGGAGTGGGAGCTGGTTTTTTCTGAAGTCAACATAAGGGAGGTATTGAACTATTTTATATGTTTTTTCAGGCCAGAGGCGGAGGGAAAAGGCATTTCGCTCAAAATTAAGGAACAGGAAACCGGGGAAGAAGCATTTATCAGGACTGACCGAACCAAACTGGAGGGAATACTGACCAACCTCATTAAAAATGCCCTTAAGTTTACAAAGAAGGGAAGCATCGAACTGGGAAGTTACCTTGAGCAAGACCAGGTGGTCTTTTATGTTCAAGATACAGGAAAAGGAATACCTGCTGATAAACACGATCTGATTTTTAATCGCTTTACGCAGGCCGATTCCAAATTAACGCGCGGTCATGAAGGTTCGGGATTGGGACTTTCTATTGTGAAAGCCAATGTGGAAATTATCGGAGGAGAAATTTGGCTGGAATCGGAGGTGGATAAAGGGAGTACGTTTTATTTCTCGATACCTTATTATCCCCGCCAAAAACAATGGGGAACCGGAAACCGGCAAAAGAATGCCGATGTGGTGCCGGTTGAAACCGGCTCTGCTTTGGAAAACAGAAAGACCATTCTCATTGCGGAGGATGATCCGGAAAGTTCCCTGTTTTTAAAAACGGTTCTAACACGCGAAAATTATGATGTGATTGAAGCCTCCAGCGGAGAGGGAACCCTGCAGGTCCTGTTCGAAAATCCAGACATTGATATGATTCTTATGGATTTAAAAATGCCCGGCATTGGCGGACTGGAAGCCACACGGCGAATCAGGGAATTTAATTCGGGTATTCCGGTCATTGCCCAAACAGCCTACGCAATGGAGGGGGACAGGGGAAAAGCCCTGGAGGCCGGATGCAATGATTACCTCTCCAAACCTGTCTCCCGGAATGATCTTATCAGAATGGTAAGGAAATACCTGGAGTGAGGACTGGGGAGTTGGCGTTTCCTCCCGTCGGGAGGTGAAGTGGTTGCTCGTTTCTCGTTGGTTTTTACCTGGCTGATGGATGTTGCTTCGTTCGGGTTGGACAGCTTTCGGGGTCCCTTTTTTCAAAGACCCGTTTCCTTCCTTGGACTCATAAGAAAGATTTTAATTATTGAACAAAATTATTTCCTTGTTGAAATAAATTTTTATATTTATTTTTTTAAATAGTGGCTTTGATAACAAATTCCGGAATACCAATTTTTAATATCCAAAGAATAATCTTGGCCAGACTGAGCATTAAGAACGGTTCTGGTAATTTTTTGCAAATTTTGTTCCGGAGGCATTAGGGTGTTTTTTGCTGATTTCTCGTATTGAATTTCATTCAACTCTGACATGAACGTCCTTCGAGATACGATAAGAGAACGTGCAATTATTCGTTATTGCCAATGCCGAAAAGAACGAAAACCATAATGATGTATCTAAAGAAAGAACTTTATGAATTAATAAGGACAGATGAAAGCATTTTTGATTTTATTCAGGAAAGAGCTTTAGATGGTTTATGGTATTGGGATTTGGAAAAACCCGAAAATCAATGGATGAATGCCAGATTCTGGATAGTATTAGGCTATAATCCCGGGGAGATGCCGCATAAATCAGTGGCCTGGCAAGATATAATCAACCAGGATGATTTTAAATCTGCAACAAAAAATTTAACCAAACACTGTGAAAATTTCAATCACCCCTATGACCAGATTGTAAGATACACTCATAAAAGCGGTTCGACGGTATGGATACGTTGTCGTGGATTTGCCATTCGCGATAAAGATGGAAAAGCCATCCGCATGTTAGGGGCACATCAGGATGTTAGTGACTCAAAACAAAGTGAACAGCGCTTTGAGAGGCTGTTTAGGGATATTGAGACGGTGTCTGTTCAGGGCTATTCACTCGACGGGACCGTTTTATATTGGAACAATGCATCTACCCAGCTTTATGGGTATACCGAACAAGAGGCCATTGGACGCAATCTACTGGATCTTATAATCCCTTCTGAATTGCACGATACCGTGTCCGATGAAATCCGAACAATGGCCAAAACCCGCCGTCCAATTCCTGCTTCCGAATTAACGCTTAGGCGCAAGGACGGCTCTCCGGTCACGGTGTTTTCCTCACATTCCTTTGCAGAAGTTCCCGGCCAGGAACCCGAATTTTTTTGCATTGATATCGAACTAAGTGAGCGCAAGAAGGTTGAACAGCAACTCATAGTTGCCAAAGAAAAAGCCGAAGAAAGCGAGAAAAAGTTTCTTCAGATTGCTGAAAATATTGGAGAGGTCTACTGGATAAGGAGTTTTGACAACAAAAAGATGCTGTATATAAGTCCGGCTTATGAAAAAGTTTGGGGGCGCACGTGTCAAAGTCTGTACGATAATCCCCAGTCTTTTATTGATTCAATTTACGATGAGGATAAGCCGGCGGTGATTGCTGAGCTTGACCAATATAAGAAGGGTAAAGCGTTTAATCTGGAATATCGTATAGTAAGTGGCTCAGGTAAGATTAAATGGGTGCGGGTCAAAACAGCCCGGGTCAAAAATGCCAAGGGAGAGGTAATCCGGCATGTAGGTACCGCAGTGGATATAACCAGCATCAAGAATTTTCAGCAAACGCTGGAGTTGCTTGTTGGTATAGCAAAAACGTTTATCAACATACCTCTTGAAAACATTTCAAAAGAAATTAATAATGCGTTGGAAACTATGGGAGGTTTTGTTAATGCCGACCGGGTTTATATTTTCGATTATGACTGGGATAAACAGATATGCAACAATACCTATGAGTGGTGCAGAGATGGGATTTCCCCTGAAATAGAAAACCTTCAGCAGGTGCCACTTGAGGTTATGCCATGGTGGGTAGATGCTCACAAACAAGGCAAAAAACTTTCGATTGCTGATGTCTGTTCGTTGAATGAATTTGATGGTGTAAGGAAGATTCTTGAACCTCAGGGTGTAAAAAGCTTATTAACTCTGCCTCTTATGCAGTCGGGAGAATGTGTTGGTTTCATGGGTTTCGATAGTGTTAGAGATCATCATCAATACACTCATAGAGAAGAAGTTATTTTGGTTGTTTTTTCTGAAATAATCGTTAATATTCAAAACCGAAAAGCTCAGGAAAATTCATTGGTGTTGGAAAAGGAAAAGGCTGAGCAATCTGATAAACTCAAAACTGCTTTTATAAATAATATCTCTCATGAAATAAGAACTCCACTAAATGGAATTGTGGGGTTTGGGCAGATGCTTTTCGAAGGTGACCTTCCGGCCGGGGAACGAGCTGATATTTTTCACAACTTAATGAAGTCAAGTAACCGGCTAATGGACACCATTACTGATTATATGGATATGTCCATGATTTTTTCAGGGACCATAAAAGTATCCAACAAAGAAATCAAGCTCAAACCTTTGTTTGAAAAGACAGCAGGAAAAGCAAAAAAGTTAATTTTAGAAAAAAACATTGATTTCAAAATTGAAATACCCACCCATTTTGCTGACCTGAAAGTTACTTCTGACCCCTTCTTGCTGGAAAAAATTCTATACAAACTGCTTGATAATGCTATTAAATTCACAAAAAATGGAAGCATTAAATGTGGATATGAAAAAAAACCGGAATATGTTAATCTTTTCGTTCAGGACACCGGCAGCGGCATTGCCAGCGATAAACTGAAATTGATTTTTGAAATGTTCCGTCAGGCAGATACTTCCATGACCCGCGGTTACGAAGGAAGTGGCCTGGGGCTCACCATTGCTAAGGAGTTGGTTTCGTTACTGGGCGGTGAGATAATGGTTACTTCTGAACAGGGAAAAGGTTCTGAATTTACATTCACTATTCCCTTAAATCCTTCCGGAGAGTTTATTTCCGGTGATGAAACCTGAGTGCTATTGGCTTGAATTTGAAGTATTTTAGCTTTATGGTGGCTAAAATAATCCACAGATGCTCACAGAAGATGTCGCAGACACACCCAGTTAAACCATTCAAATCTCATTAGAGACAGGATGAATGCTTTATCTGCTAAGACAGGTATTAAAGGATGGATGCACGTTTTAATATCTCTGCAATTTTTTGGTCGCTTTCGCCCATTTCTTTTAAGATGGCTTTAATTTTTTCAATTTCGATTTTCTGGTTATTTTGATTTTCTCTCAGTGGATTCATTGCTGTGCGCCGGTCCCAGATGATGAATCCCAGGATAAAAATCATAAGGGCAGTTATGACTCCCATCATCCAGAAAAGATAATCAATTCGTGATTCAACAGCTTCAAACTTTATATCCATTTTTGTTTCCAGGGCTTCCATTTTTGTTTCCAGGGCTTCCATTTTTGTTTCCAGAGCTTCCATACTTGCCTCAACTCTGATTATTCTGTCACGGTCATCCAATGTATAAGGGACCTCTTTTTGGGCTTTTGCAAAAAATGAAGCGAGAATGAATAGGATAACAATAAACGGTTTCATTTTTCCGACTTTACATCAAAAATAGAAAAAAATGGATGGAAAACCATTGCTCTGCGTCATTTTTTTAATCTGATTTAGCATAGTCAGACTATTAAAAAAAATATTTCAGCGTGCTTTTTTATTGCACGCTTCGATAGTAATTTTGGGATATAGGTTTTAAAACCAGACCAAAGGCTTGCCCCCTTTTTTTATTGGCCATATTTATGTAACACTTAAAACTAATCCCTGGCAAAAAATTGAAACGTTTGTTCATTGTGGAAAAAGGATTCCATTATTGAAAGCAATTTTGCCTGAATTGCTGCAACCTCATCAGGTCGTTATATTAGAAATTTCTAACGTAAAAAGAAACCCCGGATACTGAAAAGGGTTTAGAGTAAGTAAATTTTTTGAAACAAAGAAAATGAAATCAAAAAAAAATGAAAATATTTATTCTTTAGACAAAAGGAATTTAAAAAGAATTAATGGAGGTTTTTGGATATGGACCGTCATGAGTTTTGGGTTCTCTGTTGCAATGCGATTGAGGGCAGAACGAAAATTCGATAGTGGAAATATGTCCGAAGCAGAGTATGCCCAATGGTATGAGGGGCTTACTGGTGTTCGGTATGATGGTTAATTAAAGAGATAGCATTTTTGACTGTCTCAAAAGCCTAATGGAAATGCATGAATAAAATATTTTCGATTTTCTTTTGAGACAGTCTCTTTTCTTTTATTCCTATAGGATAATGTTAAATTAGAAAAATCTATATTAACCAGTATTTTATTAAGAAAGTAATTCATTGCATAAGCTCTTTATGAACGAAAAATGAAAAATCCTGAATCTTTTTTGTACAAAGCATTTGCTTTCTGCTTTTTTTATTTTATAGGTGTTGTTTTGGTTCAAAACCTTTTTGTGTTTTTCACCCCCTTTTTTTTAAAGGAATACAATTATTCTATGAGTGCTGAATTATTTGCTTTTGCGCAATGGGGAGTTCTGCTTTTTTCAATTTTTTTAAGTTTTGTTTTTATGTTCAGGATTGATGCTGTCTCATTGGAGAAAAGTTGGATGCAAATTCGATTTCCACAGGTGGTTAAAGAAATCGGGTTAGGTCTTTTGATTATTAGTGCTTATATTTTTGTCTATTTGGGAATGGGTTTTAGATTAAAATTTGTTGATAGTGAAATAAGAAATCCCGGTAATCCGGGAACTATTTTTTTACTGGCTCTTTTTTCCGGAATTTCTGAGGAGCTTCCTCTTCGAGGATATCTGCTTCATTTGTTTTCACGAAACCAAAAAACATTTGCAGGAATTGCAGCCATTTCTTTTTATTTTGCAATGTTGCATATTAGTAATACTGGTATGAACTTATTGGTTATCACAAATCTTTTTTTAGTTGGTGTTTTTCTTTCTTTGGTAACACTTTATACAAAAAGCATATACCCTGCAATATCCATGCATGTATCCTTTAATTTCCTTGAAATTATTCTTTTTGGTTTTGGAAATTTGAAAATAGAGCAAAGTACATCAGTTTTTACGCTTCATAGAGTTGATTCTTTGGAATTCATTCATGGTGGTCCCTATAATTTAACAGGTAGCCTGATTCTTACTGTGCTTTTAATTGTTTCTGTATTGTTTTTGATAATGCTTGTGGCTTATCGGTCTTATCAGCGGGAATAAATTTGCTGTAATAAATGCATTGAATAATTAGACACAATTTTTTAGATTTTGGCCCTTAATGAAATTATCTTTTTGAACTTTATGGCGGGTGCAATATTAGCGATGTCAATGTTACACCATAAAATCATCCAATGAGAAATCGGAAAATATATGAAATCCTTTTTTTGCTCATTTTTGGGTTTTTAATGTTCAATCAATGTAAATCCCCAACTCTTTCATCTATTGACATTGAAAAGATAAAAACAAATTTCACCACAGAAGAATTGGAATTTTTTTCGGATGTTGCTTTTAATAATGACATGGATAATTCGAAAACCCAAGTAAAAAGATGGGAAAAGGATATAAGAATTTCATTGTGTGGTGAATACACCCCGGATGATAGTATTTTTATACATAATGAGATAATACTTATTTTAAATCAACTTTTAGATAATGTAAAATTGGTTTTTGCTTCTTATAATGAATCAAATTTCAAAGTGTACTTTATTGATTACAATTCATTTGAGAATTTTAATGAGAGAGCTCCAATGGGGACTCATGGTTATGGGAATGTAAAATGGAATGCTTTTATTGGTATTTTTCAGGGATATGCCTTAATTAACAAAGCAAATAAAGGAAATTTCAGAAAACGCACTATCAAGGAAGAGATTACTCAATGTTTAGGGCTTCCTGCTGATTCCTATAAACATCCGGAGAGTATTTTTTATCAATTACTTTCTGAAAACTATACTTATGCTGAGATTGATAAAAAACTGATTTGCCTGCTTTACAATTATAATTTACCGATTGGAATGACTGAGCAGGAATTTGAATTTATTTTCTTATAAGATTATTTTTTGATTGCAACCTTTTGCTTTTTTCTGGAATCCGAACGATTACATAATCTTTTTTGAAAAATGGATCATTTGAAAAGAAAAAACAATTTGAAACCAATTGGTGAAACGAAAAAAAAGCATTTACCTGTTTTTCCAAATACTTTTTCCCAATTATTTATTTGCATTTTAATCTGGTTCTTGATTTCATCGGGTTTAATTTTGCTTTTTATGGAGACGGGGCTTCAACGATATTTTGATGAAAATCTTTTCTTATTTGCTGTTACTTCAACGAGCGGTCTAATAATGATTCTTTTTTTCATTGTATTGAACAATGAACAGGGGCGCAGCTTGAAAGAAGATATTCGTTTTTTAAAAAACATATCGTTATTTCCTTATTTCCTAATTTTCCTTATTATTTTCCATTTCGGAATTCTATTCCCTCTGTTTTCCGGGTTTTTAAAAATCAGAGTTGATACTTCAATTGACCCTGGAATAATTAGATTTATAAATATTTTTTTTATTGCTCCAGTTCTAAATGAAATAATCTTCAGAGGGTTTATTCTTAAAGGATTATTATACTCATATTCAGTAAAAAAAGCTATTCTAATTTCTTCTGTCTGTTTTTTTGGGGCTTATATTAATCCTTTCAGCATTAATTATGAGGTGTTAACTTCTTCTTTTTTTTTAGGAATTTTTTTAGGTTGGCTGTATTATGAAAAAAGGAATTTGATTTTGAATATTACAATTCATTTTTTATCAAATTCTTTGGTGGTAATTAAAACTAATTTGCAGTTTTTTCTTTTCAAAAATAGTAGGGAAGCCTTTTTATTTAATTTGAATTTTTCTGTTTACTTGCTTATTTTTTTATTCTCAATTTTTCTTCTGGTTTTTATCATTCTCCTCATTCAAAAAAAATGACTTGGTTATAATCATTTTTTCCTCTCAAAAGGAGATAATGAATTACTCCGAGAAAGTTTTTTACATTTAATATTGGTTCCCTTTTCCCCCTCATTCCCAAACAAATTTTTTTTATCTTTCGCACTCAAAACAGAACCATGCAAAAATTCCCGCATTACCTGCAACCCGATGCGATGGACTGCGGTCCCACCTGTTTGCGGATCGTGGCTAAATACTTTGGACGGCATTACAACCTGGAAACGCTGCGGGAACTAACCTGGAAAACCCGTGAAGGGGTCTCTTTGCTTACCATCAGCGATGCCGCCGAAAAAATCGGGTTTCGTACCCAAGGTGTAAGGATTGCCCTGGATAAACTGACCGAAATCCCGTTGCCTGCCATTATTCACTGGACCCAAAACCATTTTGTGGTGCTTTACAAAATCAAAAAACGGGGCAGCAAACTGACCTATTACATATCGGACCCGGCCCACGGCTTGCTCAAATACAAACAGGAGGAGTTTGTGAAATACTGGACTTCTACCCAGCAGGAGGGAAAACCGGCAGGGATTGCCCTTTTGCTCGAGCCTACCGCCGATTTTTACGTGGAAGAGGGGGAAAAAGTGAACAAAACAGGCTTCAGATATCTCTTCTCTTACCTGAAACCTTACCGTAAACTCCTGACCCAGTTGCTCCTGGGGTTCCTCACCGGCAGTGTGCTTACCCTGATCTTCCCGTTTCTCACACAGGCCATTGTGGATGTGGGGATCGCTAATAATAACCTGAACTTCATTGTGCTGGTCCTGGTGGCCCAGTTGGTGCTTACGGCAAGCCAGACTGCCGTGGGGTTTATCCGGAGCTGGATCATGCTTCACACCAGCGCCCGTGTGAGTATCTCCCTGATCTCTGATTTCCTCATTAAACTCATGAAGTTGCCTATCCGGTTTTTCGATACCAAACTCATCGGGGACCTGCGGCAGCGCATCGACGACAACCAGCGCATCCGGAACTTCCTTACCGGTAATCTGATCAGCATGTCGTTTGGTATTTTTATCTTTATCATTTACAGCTTCGTGATGGCCTGGTACGACTGGACCATCTTGTTCATCTTTTATGGCGGCAGCGCGTTGTACGTCCTGTGGATACTAATGTTCCTCAAAAAACGGAAGGAGATCGATTACAAACGCTTCAATGCCGCATCGGCCAACCAGAGCAATGTCTACCAGTTGATCACCGGTATGCAGGAGATAAAACTGAATAACTGTGAGAAGCAAAAGCGGTGGGAGTGGGAGCGTATCCAGGCCCGTCTGTTCAAAGTCAGTGTAAAGGGGCTGATGCTTAACCAAAACCAGCAGGCGGGTTCAGTTTTTATCAACCAGGTGAAGAACATTCTTATTTCATTTATCGCGGCCAAATCGGTGATCGAAGGGGATATGACTCTGGGTATGATGGTGGCCATTCAATACATCATCGGACAGCTCAACAGTCCTATCAATGAATTTATCGGGTTCATACAAGCCGGACAGGATGCCAAGATCAGTCTGGCCCGGCTGGGCGAGATTCATCAGCGAAAGGATGAAGAAACCCTTGAGGAACAAAAGAATTTTGAGCTTCCTTTAAAGAAAGACATTTCTCTAACGGGGGTGGACTTTCATTATGAAGGGCCCAAATCACCCCGTGTGCTTGATGATATTCATCTGGTCATCCCTGAAAATAAGGTTACGGCCATTGTAGGGGCCAGTGGCAGCGGGAAAACCACGCTGCTAAAACTGATCCTGGGTTTTTATCCACCCAACGAAGGGGCCGTCCAAATCGGGGGAATCGGACTGCAGCAGTTCAGTATGGAAATGTGGCGCAGCCATTGCGGCGTGGTGATGCAGGATGGGTTCATCTTTTCCGATACTATCGCCAGGAATATCGCCGTGGCCGACGATTTTCCCGATCGGGAGAAACTCCGCCGTGCCGTGGAAATAGCTAACATCGGCGATTACATCGAAAGCCTTCCCCTCCGGTACAATACAAAAATCGGCCAGGAGGGAACCGGCCTCAGCCAGGGACAACGTCAGCGAATCCTCATCGCCAGGGCTGTCTATAAGGAACCCCGCTACCTCTTTTTCGATGAAGCCACCAAC
>CAYTDH010000072.1:0-13542 GCA_964436325.1 uncultured Tangfeifania sp. | reverse complement strand
CAATATAATTAGTGTCAACAAAAAAATTCAAAAAACAGTAACTTTTTTTTCTGTATATTCATATATTTATAACTATTAAAAATTGACTATTATAATTCAGTTTAGAAAAAATAATACTAATAATAAATAGAGAGGTAATTATGAGCTATAATACTAAAAAAGCAATTGTAGAAGGGATTGGAAGAGCGGTTCATTCATCTGCTATTTCTTTCATGCAATTATTTGATCCACAATTTAAAAATAAATTTGAAATAATTTTCTATCCTTATAGTATTTCTGTATCTGGTGTATTGAGTGCCGGTGCTGATACATTGATTACTAAATACCATATTCAAACCTTAACTATTCCTACGATAAAATTTGAATACGATTCTGCTAATGAAAAGAAATATATTAAAAATGTATTATTTCCAGAAGAAGTTTCTATGACTTTTATTGAAAATGAAGAGGGTGTGGTACGTAACTGGTTAGATTCATGGGAGAAAGATATTGCCAGTTTAAAATCTGATACTATGGCATCTATGTTACCGGGGTCTAATGATAAATCTCAATACGTGTTTAAAGATAATCAAAATGCGAGTAAAAAGAATGCATTGATTACTCTAAAAACAGGGGGTGGTTTACCTTCCCCCGGTGGTATTGTACTCATGGAAGGGTTAAAATTTAAAGGGGTGAATGATTATACGATTGGTCAAAATGAATCCGACCCCTTACTGATTGAATGTACCTTTGCGGTAGATTTGGTACGAATGAAAACTATTGCTGGTTCTTTATTTTAGTACTAATAAAAAAACTATTTATAGAGGAGTAAAAAATATATGAGTGATCATATCTTAAATCCAAAAGAAGTTGAAGAAAGGAAGAAAAAACGGGGGAGTAGAACACAGGAAGCCAAACCTAAACAGGAAAAGATAGAAAAATCTATTGAAAGGGATGAAAAATTTTTTAATCGGGGTGGATTAGTACAAATCCATTATGAATCCGAGGGTAGATTTTCTATACCAGAAACTTTATACATAAAAGATTATAGTATTCAGCATATTAATGATTTAGCTTTGAGTAAACCACAGGATATATTAGAGAATTTATTAGCAATATTGGATGAATTGATAAATGAAGATGCTGATTGTTCTACTAAAAATATGACTCTTGAAGAATTTTTTGAAACTTTGGTAGGGATGAAACAAGAATTAAATACTACTGAACATGTCCATAGATGGATATGTGAGTGTCAGGAAAATGTACCTGATAGTGAACAAAAAATAGAAGAGTATATTCTTAACTTGGCTGAATTAAATTATAAATCTATCTCTGATAATGATAAAGATTTACAAGAAATGATGCTGGAACATTTTAAAGAAATGGATGATGCTGAATTTAAAGAGTATTTATTACACCGTTATAAAGATAATCCTTTAGATGATATAGATTCTTGGACGAGAGAAAAAGAAGCTGAGACTCAGAGGATAAAAGAACCTTTCTATTACATCCATCCCGAAACAGGAGATATTTATGGTTTTAAATTGACTCGTATCGGTGATGTAGTGATAGGACAGAAAATTGCTGAGAGAGAATTTAAGGGAAAAATATCACAGGTGGAACGTAAACCTCACCCACAGGGAATGTCTCTGGCTGAATTTAAGAGTAGACAGAAACAAGAATTGGAAAGTATTCAGGAAGAACAGGCAAAGAGAAGTATCTTTTACGCAAAAGCATTAACTATTGTTTCTTTTAATGAAGAAATTATAGAAGATGATCTGGAAAAGATAAGGATTTATAAACAATTAACCCGTGGAAATATGTTTGATCTAATGGATTTTCTTTCCTACATAAATTTTGGAATAGATCATGAGATAGAATTAAAATGTTCAGTTTGTGGAAAAACTGAAGGGAGGTCACTTCAACAAGACCTTAATCCTATTGAGTTATTACCACTTGACAATGATTCCAAACGTAGACATAAGAAGTCTGGAAATCTTAAAATTTATTTTGCTGTATAAGTTAAAACAGCCATATTCTGAAGTGATGAATATGTCTTATTATCAGGCGAAAAAATTACAAGATAATTATAAAGCATATCTAAAAGGTGCTCAAGATAATATAAATAAAGATACAAAATAGAACCTTTACTACACAATGATTTAACTACATTGTGTATTTTTTTGTACTAATAAAAAAGGTAAAAGATATGGCTGAAGCAAGAACTATAATTCCTGTGAATAAACAATTCCAAGAAATGATTTCAAACGGGGTAGAACAATTATCTACCGTTGTGAGTAGTTTATTGAAATTACAAAGGAAGGAATTAAAATTAAAAGAAAAAGAAGAAGCAAGAGAAAGTCAGTTACAAAATATTCAACTCGCTTTTCAAAAGAAATATAAAAAGATGCGTGAAAAATTAACCCTAACATATTTTAAAGAATTTGTGAAGGGAAAGTTTTTTACTCGTATGCGTAACGTGTTAGGAAAAATTGCTTCCAGTGCTACTTCATGGTTCTTTAAAATAATGAAAGCTCTTCTTTTCTTAGCCATATTTGACCCGAAAGGAAAATTTTTAGGTAGTATCATAGGCTTTATTACTAAAATGGTTGTTTGGTTTGTAAAAGCATTGACGAGATATATACCACAAATCATTTCAACTATTATTTATCTCGTCACAGAAGTTATACCTCCACTATTGAAAGAAACGATACGTGCAATTTTTTCAGCATTTAGAGATATGTTTCACACATGGTCTAAACAATTGATGGAGAAATCACCTTTCTTTGCAAAGATGTTACAATGGGTAGGGGATGCCTTTGGGGAGAATGGGATACTTACCATATTCTTCACTAAACTTGCCGGTTTATTTCCAATAATATTTGCCGGGATGGGTATTATAGCTCTTGTATCTAAACTCATGCCTATGTTTAAAATTATGTGGAAAATAGGTGCTTTTATAATACCAAAGTTAATCACTGGTATTGGTTATTTATTTACAGCTTTGCAATGGTTAGTAAATTTACTTATCGCTAATCCCATAGTTGCTGTTATTTTAGGAGTTGTATTAGCGTTTATGGCAATATTAAAATGGGGAGATAAAATACAAGTCTGGTTTAATGATACTTTTGGAAAGGATAGTATACTGGCTAAATCTTTCAATGTATTAAATGTTGCGGTGAAAGAAATATGGACGTATATAAAAACTTTATGGCAGAATATAAAAATATTTTTCAAAGAAGTTTCAGAAATTGGAGTAATGTCAGCAGTTAAAAACTTTTTTAGAAGAACTTTAAAAGCAATATGGGAAGGATTAAAAAACATTATTCCTGCCATTGCTGGTATGATTGGTAGTATGTTCAATGCTATGTTTAATACAGAAATATTTTCAGGACTTGAGAAAAAAGTAAGGGAATTAATGAACGGTATACAAAGTACTTTTAATGATATAATAAATTGGTTTAAAGCAATTGGACGTGTTGGTATAATAGATTATGCAATGGGTAGTGATGAAGAACAAGAATCTTGGAAAGATTTAACAAGATTACAAAGTCAATTGAAACAAAAAAAAGAAACGATGGGGGCAGGTGCGCTTACTGAAAAAGAAAAAGGTATTTTAGGGGCAACTGATGAAGATGCTTTTAGAGAACTTGCTAAACAAACCGAGGGAACAAATGTACTTGAAAATATGTATGAAAAAGTAGGGAAACAGTTAGAGACTCATGAAAAAACTTTAAAAGATAATAATAAAGAAACGAAAGAATTAACTGAGGCTCAGAAAGAAGCAAATTCATTAGCTAAAGAAGATCAAAAAATACAATCCTTTGTATCTCAGGCTAAAAGTATATCTGAAGTTAAAGTATTTGAAACGGCAAATAGAGGTAGCGTTTAATGGCAAATAAAATATTTCTACAATACATGGATACGAATCAACAAGAAACTACTTCTATCTTCCCCTTAACAGAAGACCCTACATTAGAAGTAGGTTCAGAATTTAAATCATTTAGTGATGATATACCACAAATTTCAAGTATTTTAGCCTTAATGCAAAACTTAGGTACTACAGGGGGAGAGGCAAGTCAGGGTATAACTAATCTTTTAACTGCTCTGGATGCACCGAGGTGGCAGAAAACAAATCCTGTACGTATCACTACTAAACTATTATTTTACACAGAAGAGAATCCTTATGATGATGTATATAAACCTATGACAGATATAATGTCTCTTTCTATTTTAACCGTGAAAGGGGAAGGAGAAAATGCTCGTATCGCAATACCGGGGATTAGTCTAAGAAACTTCAGTGATTTTCAACTCATAGGGACTCAAACAGAATCAGATGTAAAGAAAAGATTTTCAGAGTATAGTAAAATTATTTCTATAGAAATACCGGGTGTTATATATTTAGAAAAAGCTATTGTTGAAAAAGCAGTTCCTACTTATTCAAAGGAAACTACTGATTCTGGCTTTCCCTTATGGGGAAGTTTAGATATGACAATGGTAAGTCTTGCCCCGGCTCATACAGGAATGTTTCAAGCAACAGCGAGAAGACAAACCGATGCTTTTGTTAATCAAATCGTGGGAGGATAGAGATGAGTAAAGTTTACTATTCTTTAATGAATCTAATGTCTAATGATGATAATATAGAAATATATGATTCTTTATCAATAGATTGGTCAAGTTTTGAATGGACGAATGGATATTATTTACATAAAATATCTAAGAAAGAAATTTTAAAACCAACCCTTTTATCATGGGCGTATTTTGGTACTGATATATATACAGATATTATATTAGCCATTAATGGTATTATTGATATATGGGAAGTAGTGCCGGGGGCTGATTTACACATCCCTAAATTATCTGATCTGAAAAGGTTTATATTGAAAAATAAAAAATAATGGATACGATAGAAAATTATTACATAGCAACAGTGGTAGATAATAATGACCCGGATAAAATAGGACGTGTCAGGGTAAAAATAAACCATTTACACTATAATATACCAGATAGTGATTGTCCGTGGGCGTATCAAGACAGATCATTCACGTCTAATATTCCTGAAGTGGGGGATAAGGTAAGAGTATATTTTGAAGAACCGAAACATTTCAGATATCCGTTTTATACGACAAAGATTACTCTAAGTGATTATCACGGACATAATCAATCCATAGGTTCAATGTCGGGGAGTTATCCTAATGTGAAATATATCAGATTAAAAAATGGTGTATCAATTGCTATAAATAGTTCAGAAACAGAGGCTTCAATTGTGGCTGGTAGTGCAGAGATTTATATATCACCAGAAGGAGAGATACATCTACAAGGCAGTAATGGGAGTCTTGAATTTGCATTATTGGGAGAGACTACTCAAACATTTCTTAAAGATATATTAACTGCTATTATATCTCATGTCCATGCATCTCCTGTTGGAAACACAAGTCCTCCAAACAATGCATCTAATTTTACACAACTTTTATCGATAGATGCTGAAGAAATATTATCAAAAAAGGTGAAAAATAGTTAAATGGCAATTATATACAAGGCTGTAAATAAAATAAATAATAAAATTTATATTGGTGTTACAATAAAGGCTTTGCAAGAAAGAAGAAAACGACATGAGGTAAATGCAAAAAATAATTATATTAATACTTATTTTTATTATGCATTAAATAAATATGGTATTGAAAATTGGAAATGGGTAGTACTTGAAAAAGTAAATAATAAAGAAAGATATGAAAAAGAAAAATATTATATAAAAAAATATAAATCTTATAAAAAAGAATATGGATATAATTCTACTTTAGGAGGGGAAGGAGCTAATCCAAATAAGGAAATATGTAAAAAAATAAGCCAATCTTTAAAAGGACATCCTGTCTCTGATGAAACAAAAGAAAAAATAAGACAATGGCATTTAGGAATAACATACAGTGAAGAAATAAATAAGAAAAAAGGAAGAAAAGGAGAAAACCATATATTTTATAAAAGGAAGTTTCCTGAGGATACTAAAATAAAAATAAGAGAAACAATTAAAAGAAATGGAGGAAGAAAAAAAGAAAAAAATTCATTTTATGGAAAATGTCATACAAATGAAACAAAAGAAAAAATAAGAAAATGTCATTTAGGAAGAGAAGTTTCTTTGAAAACAAGAAAAAAAATAAGTACTACATCTAAATTTAAAAATAAAAAGGAAATACTTTTAAAATATGATGTTAATTATCTTATTGATCTTTACTTTTTAAATAAAGGTATTATAGATTCTTGTAAAAAATATAATGAAAAATATAATACAAAAATAACAAGAGATAAATATAATACTATTAAAAATCACTTTTTTCCTGATTTCCCAAAAGGGCATTCTACAAATAAAAAAATAAATATACATAAAGAAGAGTTTATAAAAAATAATTGTAAAGAAGATTTTTATATATAAACAAAAATTACGAAGTGAGAATAATATAAATGGCACTTGATAAAACAAAATTAAAAGATAATTTACTCGAATGGATGAATGGTAAAAATGATTACACTACGATTCGTTTAGCAATGGAAGCATTTATAGATGCATATACTAATTACGCAATGGACGCAGAAGATGTTTCAGGTGATCCACCAGATGTAGTTGATGAATCAGGTGCTATTACAGTGTTAGAACAGAATCAAATAGGAAATACTATACAAGACGCTTCTTCTATTTTTGAGCAAGCTATAATTATCTACTGGACGAATGGAACTTTTGTCATTGATACCCCACCACCGGGGACTATAAAACCTGAAGTATCAGCTAATGTAACTACTCCTCCTGTACCGGGGCAACTACAAAGTGATCTTTTAGCAATATTCAGTGATATAAGTATCAATACTACGGATGAGCAAAGAGCGCAACAATTAGCAGATGCGTTTGATACAGCGACTAAAACTGTTATTGTTACCTGTACTGGTACTCTTGCCGGGGGAGGTACATTATCAGTATCAGGGGCGATAGTATGATAAGAAAAATACTACTATGGAAAGAAGAAGAAAAGGAAAATATAAAGATTCGTATCGAATTATTATGTTACAATTTGAGAGCAGATAGCAATTTGTATCAAATCCATTATAAAGAAAACGGTAAAATCCTACAACACTCCAAATATTTCACTAATATTAATCAAGCTACTAATACATACATTAAATATGAATTAAAATTTTTTAGTACTAATAAATAATATTAGAGGAATAAGTATATGGCAATATATCACGATTTAGATTTTTATCTAAACACAGATAATAAAGGAAATCCAATTATACATTTAGAAGAAGATGCTATAAAAAATGCTTTAACTGTATGGCTCACTTCTGCTAAAGGAGATATTATAGAAAATCCTCAAATCGGTGGATTATTGGATGAATCTGTATTTAAAAATATGAATGAAACTAATGCTTTAGCTTTAGAATTTAAAATAAAAAATGCGATTAATAATCAATTCTTCCCTGCCGTACAACTCTTAGAAGTCAGAGTAATTCCAAACTATGAGGATCGTATGTGGGAAATTACTCTGGATTATATAAATTTTTTCAATAATAAAAAGCAATCCTTAACAATATACAGTGAAGATACTACGAGAAAATTAACCTTTAACTATGAGTATATTGATAAAGTGGGGGAAAATTTATATAACATAGTAGCACTTTTAAAACCATCGATGGGGAATAGAATTTTAAGATTTGATGAAGAAAAAGGCTGGCTTTGGGGTAAATATGTATTTTCAAATCTAACACATGAAGACCCTTATTTTAGTGCAATTTTAGAATTAGCTAATTTGATGTAGAGAGGAAGATAAATAAATGAATTATACCTTTGAAGGAATAAAAGCATATTTAAAAGAAAAACTTTCCCTGTTAAGTGAATGGAGAAATATATTATTTTTCAGTGTATATGAAAGATTATTTTCTTCCATAGCATATATTTTAAGAAGAGTAGTATATTATGCTGAAAGGTTATATCAGGAAAGTTCATGGTTTAATGCGACTCAATATGATTCTATTCTGCCAAGATGTGAATTTTTATCATACTTTCCTCATAGAAAAATAGGGGCGAGTAATTATGTAAGAGTTTCAGCAGATGAAACTTTTGATCAGTCTTACAAATATGGTGGAGAAAGTGTTATATTAGATAAATGGACAAAGATTACAAATGAATCGGGAAGTATATCATCATACACTACTGAAGAAATAACTTATTACGCAGGGAATGAAACGGTTAAAACTTTTCTAACCGGAGGTGAATCTGCCAGTGAAGATGGTGTGTATGTTTCAATCCCTGTCAATTCAACGATAGGTTTAGTTGTCGGGGATACGTTAAAAATAGATGGTACTCAAAATTATGATGGGTATTTTACTATACAAGAAATAGGTGTGGGATATATAAATATTGATTCTTCTTACACTTCAGAAACTTTTACAGGTTCAGAATATTTAGTATCAGGAATTACTCTTATCCCTGTAAAAGAAGGTGATCCAAAAGAATTTATTTATACCGCTAATGGAGAATTAAATGAATCTTTTAAAATATATTCTGAAAATATAGAAGAAGAAGTAATAGATGTTTATATAGTTGATGCTGATAATAATATACTTGCCACGGTGACTAAATGCAGATACGACATAGAACAGACAAAACTTTATTTTATAAACGATCCTGATAATTATTATTGTGAAGTTGAAACAAGCCGTGATTTTAAAAGTGTTGAATTTACCTTTGGGGATGATATTTATGCGAAGCGTTTACAAAACGGGGAAAGAATTTTAGTCAAATACGCTGATACAAATGGTTCAGAGGGAAATATAGAAGCGATAGATACGTTAACTGTTTTCGCAGAAACTTTATATGACGCTGAAGAAAATGAAATTACTCTTTACGTGACGAATGAAGAACCTATTTCAGACGGTCAAGACATTGAATCATTGGAGAGTATAAAAAATAATGCCCCTGTTCTTTTCAATACAGGATACCGTTGTGGTGGATATAAAGATTGGATTGATATTTTAGAAGATCATCCTCAGATTTATAAAGCAATTATTTGGTCAACGGATGATATAGCAGATGATACTATAACTACGAATCAAAACAAAGTGTATATGACTGCTATTTCTTCTGAAGGGGAAGAATTAACTTCTTCACAACAGAATAATATAACTCAGACTTATTTAAAGGAAAAAAAATCTCCCACAGAATTAGTAGTATGGCAACCTTTGAAAGTTTTATTTTTAAGATTTGTGGGAAAATTTAAAGTACAAGACAGGTCTTTTGAGGTTATAAGGAGTCAGATAAATCAAACCCTGATAAATAATTACGGTATTTTAAATACAGATTTTAAAATTAACGTGTATGATTCTAATTTCACTGCTACGATAGATAATTTAGATACAATTGTAAGACATGATACTGAGATATATCACGTTGAAAAAGACTTTTTATACAACACACAAGAATACGAATTAATGGTAAGTTATACAGCGAATGATACGACTGATAAAGAAGAACAAATATTTTTAGTACCACAAACTTTAAAATTATGGCTTCAACTCTTAAATAGTGGAGTATTACAAAGTCCTGTTGAAATAGGGGAAGATATTAGTGGAGTTATTGAAGGAAAGAATGGATATACTATTATAGATGAAGATATAGACTATACACTGAATGAAATATCTTTTAACGTCACTAATCTTTCCGCAACTGATCCTGATGATTATACACTTTCCATTAGTTATAAGACTCAGGACGGAAATGGAGATTTACAAAACGATGTACGTCTACCTTCCTTTGATATTATTACAAATGTAGATGCTGAATTTAATGATTTTGATGATATGGAGTATGTGTAGAATATGGCTATAGAAGTTGATTTAACACAACTAATCCCGTCTAACTTGAAGAAAGAACAATGGATTCAATTCTTTCAAGCCTTTCAATCTATCCTTTCCGAGATAAAAGTGGAAAAAATCGATATTATAAAGACTCAATATATTATTGAACAAATGACTCAGGATCAAATAATAAATTTAGCTAATCAATTCGGTCATTTCATTTATTCATTAGAAGGATATACGTCTGAAATAGATTATTTAAAAAAAGAAGTTTTAACAATCATTCCACGTATTTTAAATAGAAATACAAGGAAGGGTTATAAATACTTAGGTCACATTTTTAATTTAGTCCCTGAAATTTATCCTTTACTTTACATTGATGATTCTTATCTCACCCCTTATACTTCATGGTGGGATTCTAATGAAAATTTAGATGTAGTAGATATTTTAGACAAAGAAGGTGATAATTTATTATTCATGATTCCTAAAAAGGCAGATGATCCTTCTATACAAATCGATGCTGGTCAGAGTAGTGAACAGTTCATATACATCTATGATAAACCAAAAAATGAAGGGTGGGATTTAGTACATTTAGATTCGGGAGATATATTTCCTAACCTTGACATGGAGGCTCAATTAAATAGTATTACTCGTCACATGTTACTTCAATTCAAATACAGATTTGTAGAATCTAAAACACAATATATGAGTAAAAATACAGCAAAGGTTTTTTATCTCGATGCTTCAAAGATAAAACGTAAGACAGAAATATTATATTTTGAACCTTACCTTACCATAAATACTAAAGAAGATAAAACAGTGACAAACCAAGAGATAGAAAAGTATGATAAATCAGACGTTACTTATTTAAAATCTCAGTTATATAAAGATAATTTAAATGGAATTGTTACGGTAAGAATAGGAGATGGGAGTCAAAATTTTTCATCTCCTGTAGGGGATGTGGGTAATTTATTATATAATTTAGACGTATCGGGAAGTTTAGACGTGGAAGAAGAATCGGCTATAACTTTTAAATTCAGACCAAAGATTACACAGAAACAAAAATTAAAAGATATGACTGAAATAGCTCTTTGGAATAGTAGTAATGAATGTATCCTTTACTCAAAATTTCCAGAAGTAGTATATGAAGATGAGATGTATAACAGTATATTTTTTGATATTAATTTAGTTTAGTACTAATAATAAATAGAGGAAAAAGATTTTATGGCAACATTAAATGAAGGAAATCAACACATAGCGACTTGGAAATATAAAAAAGAAGCGAAAGGTTCTGCCTTTAGTGAGGCTTTGCGTGGGCTGATAAAACCGGGGATTTATGAAGGGGGAGAACTTTCTATAAATGTCTCTGGTAATGTAGTGATTCAACCCTTCCGTGTTGTTTTTAATGTGAAAAATAAAAATGATGCTACGGATAATAAATTAGTAAATATATATACTGAAACTGCTATTACCAAAACACCTTCTTACCCGAATGATATTATTTATATGAAATATGAATGGGTAGATGCTGTTCAGAATTGGATTGATTTTGGGTTTAGATCATCCTCTGATTCCCCTGCACATAATGAAGTAGTTTTAGGTACTATCACTTACAACGCAGGAGGTGATGCAATTTCTATTTCTACCAATAATAGAACCTATGGGATGTATGATGAAGATTACAATGTATTTTTCACAGGAAATGTAACTGCTGGTGGTAGAGGAGATTTTGATTCCGGGGGTAGTTTTGGAGGTGATGTTGATATAACAGGAGGTGTAACTGTTTCTTCCGATCCTACGGGAAGTTCGGGTGTGGGAAATGTGGGATATAATGATGCTCGTTACTTAACCTATGGATATTATAGTGCTAAGTTAGATAAAATGGAAGAAAGGGTAACACTGAATGAATTAAAAATACTTCAGTTAAGTATTGAAAATACTTATCTCATGATGCGTCAATATTTTTCATCCTATATGATGATTGATACTTTCATAAACGAAGATAATACATATGATTATTTTGAAGAAGACTACACTAAACCTGTAGATATAATGGATGATAATGATTGGAATAATAACTGGAAACAATACGGTGTAGGTGGATTAGATTTTAAACAGGGATTTCTTAGACCTGAAAGAAAACCTTACATGTTACAACAAAAAGATTTATATAATTTAGAAGGTGTTGGACAATCTTTTAAATGTGCCTTATCAAGATATGATACAACACGAGATTGTTACTGGTTAATGACTAATGCTGGTGCTAATGCTATTGGAGAGATAGTTCAATTATCTTCTAAGATGAAAGATGGTAAAGTTGAAGTATTAAAACGATGGTATTTAGTTGCTGGTGGTGCTTCTACTGCATGGACTGGTATAGAAATAGATGAAACAAATGATGTATTAGTTGTAATTCTTTACGCAGATGGTACTGCTGGTGGATGGTTTGAAATTCCTGTAAACAGTGATGGAACAGTAGGCATGAATCATACAAGTAACGGTGGTTCAATGACAATGGATACATCTGCTGATGGTACTGACACTTTTGATAATTCAGCATATCAAGCGTGTAATGCTGATTACTTTCCAAATGATATAACTATATGGGACGATGATGATTATGCTATTATTGCTATGGATAATGTAAGTGATCCATCACCTACTAAATTAATAATGCAGGGTAGGGGTTCATCAAGTGGATCATTTAATGCTCCGACTAATTCGGACATTACAGGATTAGAATATATATTAACTGGAAATGATGTAGATAATAGAACAATTATAAGAGATAATAATAATTTATGGATCAAAATTAATGATAGTGTGAGTGATTATAGATTCATATATAAATTTGATATTTCAAACGATATAGTATCTAATGTAGCTATTAAATGTTCAGGTGGTAGGTTTAGAGTTACAAGAAATGTTGATTCTATTATATGGACTTATGAAGGTATAACAATAGCAAAAAATAATAACTTACTTGAAATATGTAACACAGCATCTAATGGTAAATTTATAGCAGAGAGAAGTATAACAAATGCTTCATGGGCTGAGAATCAGGTATGTGAAGAAATAGCTATGAAGAGTTATGATGCTACTAATTTACCGAATACTCCTAAAGCTATGATGGTAGAAGATGATAGGTATTACTGGACTGCTGATATTAGTGGTGGAACAAACACATTAGATGTATTTAGATATGACACTACTACTGGTTCTTACAAACATGCCAGATTAACAGGTGCAAGTTGGGTATCTTTATTTGATTTAACATATAATCCTTCTACTGATGTATTATATTTACTTGGAAGTGATGGAACTAATCGTCCAATTTATTTTGGAGATTTATCAGATTTTGTAGCTTTAATGGGTGATAGTTATGATACTGGAAATACTATTGATATTTCAGAAGCGACAGGGACATGGGGAACATTAGCAACTGGAGTAGGTGCAACTAATACAGATTCTTTATTTACTATTTGTTATGATGAAGATGATGATATTCTCTACATTACAAATGATACAGACGATAAAATAGACACATTATCACTTGATGGTACTACATGGACAGAAGGAGTATATGATTTACCAGCACCAAACACTTATTGGCGAGGTATTGCATATAAAAATGATAAAATTTATATAGTTGATGACACTCACACTACTAATGCTCCTTCATTTATTTACGTGATAGATAAAGATTTAAGTGATGATACT
>CAYTDH010000071.1:0-13816 GCA_964436325.1 uncultured Tangfeifania sp. | reverse complement strand
TGGTTTCAAATTCAACCGCTGCCTCATTCCCAGGGCTATCTTCAATGCCAGGAATACGAAAAATGGACTGTACGGATTCGAAAATCAGGGGAATCCCATTTTCCCCGAACCGCTCGGTTTGATGTTCAACGCTTTTGGAATTAAATCCTTTGAATTGAAGAACCTCACGAATCTTTTCCAGGATTTCATCCCGGTTAGAAAGCTGAATCTGACTTGTTGCGGAATCGAATTCAAATTGGAATTCAGCATAGAAAAGAAGATTTTCATAAAAATCGGAATAACGCTGATCAAAATAACCGTCCCTTAAGTCGGGATATTGATAATTTTTTATTTGAAAGGGCTGTTCATCAGGCTTTTCGGCAATATTCTCCTCCACGGTAACCCATAAAAACAGCGGTTCGCCGGGGTGAGCCCTGTCATATTGAATTTTTATGCGTTTTCGTTTATGAAATGGGTTAAAGCGGGAATTTTCTTCGGTTAGAACGTAATAGGAATCGGTAAATTCGTAAAAATATTCCATCCCGCGTTCAGGCCGGAAAAGAAAGGCATCTTGCTGTGAATGTGCTGTGAATCCTTTAAAAAGGAAAACAAAAACAAGAAACTTCAGGTATTTTTCCATTCCCTTGAAAATTGGTTTAGTCAAAGTTGAGTCAAAAAAACGAAATAAAAAAGCCCCGTTTATCCAACGGCAACTTTGACCTATTCAACGGTAAACAGATTCATCATTGCTAATCGTCTGAACCCATAAAAAGGAAGGAAAATACCCAAAAAAGCACCCCATTTTGTTTTCAATGAAACAGGGTGCTTTTTTGATGAAAGATAAACCAGCTCTATTCCTCCATTTGTTCCCGGAGTCTTTGCTGCAAATCAGCATCATCCCGGAGGGCCATCATAATCGCCTGATAGCGCTGAACGGTTAAACCGTTATCCGAAATAACCTTCTGGATATCTGCCTGAGCTTCTTGTTGGATTTCTTGAATTGCCTGACTGGCAGCAGCAAACATGGCAATTTCTTCTTCGGAGGCATCCATTTCCTTGTTGGGATCCTGTTGTGCTTCCATGATTTCATTGAACCGTTGTACTTCAAGCCCCTCTTCCTGGACGGCAGTCATCATTTCCTGCTGAATCTGCTGATTCAGGGTTTGGGTTTCTGTAAAAACAACAGCAAACTTTCCAAGTTCACCGTCACTTACATCCTCGGCAGGAGCGGGCTCTTGAGGCATTTGACCGTAAGCCCCGGCCATTCCAACGAAAATAAGGGAAAACAAAGCGATCATTCTTGTTACTCTAAACATACGAAATATAATTTATAATGATTAAAAATTGGGTGTTTCCATATTTTATGAGGGTTGTTGTTTAAGCTGATCAGAAAAGAAAGCAGCAGACTTTCCCGGATTGAACTCACCATTACCTCCTTGTTTTCAACAAGTTTGGAACAAGAACGTCTTTTGGGCGAGCATATTCTCATAATCTTTACCGGTCCACCTCCACGGATGTATTGCCGGAATTTTCAAAGCAACAGGTTTCGATTAAAAAAACCATAAAAAAAATGTCAAAAATCTTTAAATTCGCCTTATGTTTGAAAATCCATTAGCGCAAAAAGCCTGGAGGGATTAAAGGAACTACATGGGGTAAAATAATATTTAACAATTATACGAACATGAAATTAGCCGGACCTTTCTTTTTATTCATTTTTTTCTTGTTTCATATCTCCTGCTCCACCTTCACCGAACCCGACCAGGAAGTCAATCCCTCGCTAACCTTATGGTATGACGAGCCCGCCGCCGAATGGACCCAGGCGCTGCCTGTGGGCAACGGACGGATAGGGGCGATGGTTTTCGGGGGGACCGGAAGTGAGCGCATCCAGTTCAACGAAGAAACCCTCTGGAGCGGTCAGCCCCACGACTATGCCCATGAAGGGGCCCATGAATACCTTGATGATCTTCGCGAGCTGCTCTGGGAAGGCAAACAGAACGAAGCGCATCAACTGGGCAATGCCCGGTTTATGTCGCAGCCGTTCGGGCAACTGAGTTACCTTCCGTTTGGGGATATTCTGCTGGACTTCCCCGGCCACGAGGAGGTGACCCGTTACCAGCGGCGTCTCAACCTGGAGGAAGCGCTGTCGACGGTTTTTTATGAAGCCGGCGGCGTAAAATTTAAGCGTGAAGTATTTGCTTCCACCCCCGACCAGGCGCTGGTCATCCGCCTCGAAGCTTCTGAAAACGGGGCGCTGAACTTCACTGCCGGTCTGGATACCCCGCACTCAGAATATGGCGTTACTGTTGAAGGGGATCAAATTATTCTGAAAGGTAAAGCCAACAATTACCACAATGAACTGGGCCGCGACGGGAAACCCTATCCCGAGAGCAAGCTGACTTTTGAAGCGCGCCTGAAAGTGGAAAGCCAGGGAGGGGGCATTGTCGCCAAAGGGCAGTCCATCGAGGTTGTGGAAGCCCGCACAGCCACCCTTACCCTCGTCGCCGCCACCAGCTTTATCAATTACAGCGACATCAGTGCCGACCCTTCAGTCCGCTGTGCCGGTCACCTGACCAGCCTGGAAGGAAAATCCTACAACGAGATGAAAGCAGACCATATCGAGGATTTCAGCGGCCTGTTCAACCGGCTGGCCCTCGACCTGGGGAGTTCTGAAATTTCGAAACGCCCCACCGATGAACGACTCATCTCCTTTAAGACCGATGAAGATCCCTCTATGGTAGCCCTGGTATTTCAGTACGGCCGCTATCTGCTCATCTCTTCCTCACGAGCCGGAACACAACCGGCTAACCTGCAGGGCATCTGGAACGATAAGCTGGCCCCGCCATGGGACAGCAAATACACCATTAACATCAACACCGAAATGAATTACTGGCCCGCCGAAATGACCAACCTCTCCGAATGTGCCGGTCCACTAATTGCCATGGTGGAAGACCTCTCGGAGACCGGACAAAACGTAGCCCGCGAGCACTACAATCTTGAAGGATGGGTAACCCATCACAACACCGATCTGTGGCGCGGGGCAGCCCCGATTAACAATGCCAACCACGGCATCTGGGTAACCGGGGGAGCCTGGCTGAGCCAGCATTTATGGTTCCGTTACGAATATACCGGCGATAAAGCATTCCTGAAAAATACAGCTTACCCCATTTTAAAAGAAGCATCGCGGTTTTTTGCCGGGTACCTGGTGCCCTATCCTGAAAACCCGGAGTGGCTGGTGAGCGGTCCGAGCAACAGTCCTGAAACCGGAGGCCTGGTGATGGGGCCAACCATGGACCATCAGATCATCCGTGCCCTGTTTGCCCATACCATCGAAGCCGCCAGCATCCTGGGAGTGGATACCGACTTCGCCGCCATGCTGAAACAAAAGCACGACAGCATAGCGCCCAACCAGATCGGGCAGTACGGGCAGCTGCAGGAGTGGCTCGAAGACAAGGACGACCCGGAGAACAAACACCGCCATGTTTCCCATTTGTGGGGGCTGCATCCGGGCAGCGAAATCCACCCGCTCACCACTCCCGGGCTGGCAGATGCCTGCAGAGTGACCCTTTCGCACCGCGGTGACGGAGGAACGGGCTGGTCAAGGGCCTGGAAAATCAACTTCTGGGCGCGTCTGCTCGATGGTGACCATGCTTTCCTTTTGCTCAAAAACCTGATGGTGCCCTCCAAAAGCGAAGAAACCAACTACCAGGATAAAGGCGGATTGTACCTCAACCTTTTCGATGCCCATCCACCTTTCCAGATCGACGGCAACTTCGGCGCCACCTCGGGAGTGGTGGAAATGCTCCTGCAGTCGCACCTGCGCGATGAAAACGGGGATTATTACCAGGACCTGCTGCCGGCTCTTCCCGGTAAACTTTCCACCGGAAAAATTTCCGGGCTCAAAGGCCGGGGCGGTTTTGAATTCGCCATCTCCTGGGATAACGGCAAGCTCTCTTCTGTTAATGTAACCTCTTTACTGGGTAACAAACTCAATCTAAGATATAACGGAAAAGAAATTGCACAGGAGACCGATGAAGGAGAAACGTATACGTTTCATGCATCCGATTTTAACTGACCCCCTGCTAAAAGCCCATAAAACATGGTTGAAAACCTGACAATGAATTCGGACACCTTTTATTCAATAAACCGATGAAACATTCATTCCTTATTATTGCCGGAATTCCCCTTTTCTTCCTGCTTTTGTACGGGAATCAACTGAGAGGGGAGAATGCTCAGCGTCAAAAAAAGGAGGAGTCACTGGTGCTGCTTGACGTTCAAAAAATATGGGACCAGGCCCCTCATAATGCCTTTACCGATCTTATCCGGTACCGGGACCGCTGGTATTGCGTATTCAGGGAAGGCTCAGGGCACGTCTCCCCCGATGGCGCATTGCGTATCCTGACATCAACTGATGGTAAAAAATGGGAATCAGCCGCGCTCATCACCTCTTCCGGCTCCGATTTACGGGATGCCAAGATCACCATCACCCCGGAGGGACAACTCATGCTTTCGGGGGCCGCAGCACTGGGCGACCAGTCGAAATACAGCCACCAGTCCATGGCCTGGTTTTCAAATGACGGGACCACCTGGAGCGACCCTTATCCCATTGGCGACCCCAATTACTGGCTCTGGCGAACCACGTGGCACAACGGAAAAGCCTACAGCATGGGGTACCATTGCCAGACCCCCAAAAACCTCCGGCTCTACATCAGTGAAGATGGAAAATTGTTTGAAACCCTTGCAGATACGGTGGTTCATGAGAATTACCCCAATGAAACATCCCTGGTGTTCAGCGGCGATACCGCCTTTTGCCTGCTCCGGCGCGACGGCCAACCATCACAGAACGGCCTCATTGGCATGGCACATCCTCCCTACACCAAGTGGCAATGGAAAGACTTGGATGTCCGCATTGGAGGCCCCCACATGATTCGTCTACCGGATGGCCGTTTTCTGGCCGCCGTGCGTTTATACAAAACCGGAAACGGACCTCCCACACGCACCTCCCTCTGCTGGATAAATCCGGAAGCAGGAACACTCACCGAAGCACTCACCCTGCCTTCGGGTGGAGATACCAGCTACCCCGGATTGGTATTCCACGAAGGAGTCATTTGGGTGAGTTACTACTCCTCACATGAAGAAAAAACATCCATCTACCTGGCCAGGGTAAAAATCAAATAATACTATGCCAAAAAACCTTTTCCTTTATACCATTGTTGCTGCCCTGGGCGGCTTTCTTTTTGGATTCGACACGGCAGTCATTAACGGAGCCCTCCCTTTTTTCAGGGAGCATTTCGGGCTGAATGAAGTGATGGAAGGCTGGGCCATGAGTTCTGCCATCCTGGGGTGCATCATCGGAGCCATAGGCATTGGCAGGCCCGGGGACAAATATGGCCGCCGTCAGATGCTGAAAGTTACAGCCTTCCTGTTCCTGATTTCAGCCATTGGAACCGGACTTGCAGTGAATGTCACCATGTTTATCCTGTTCCGCATCATCGGCGGACTTGCCATCGGGAGCGCATCGGTCTTATCGCCCATGTACATTTCGGAAGTGGCTCCTCCGGCCTATCGCGGAAGGTTTACCATCCTCTTTCAGTTGTCTTTGGTAGTGGGGATTTTGGCCGCTTTTGCCACCGATCTTGCCCTGATTGATACCGGAGAAAATAACTGGCGCTGGATGTTTATGTCGGAAGGAATTCCTGCAATGGCCTTTTTTGTACTGCTCTTTTTTGTGGGAAGGAGTCCCCGCTGGCTGGTAAAAAAAGGACTGATCGGTGAAGCCAGGGAAGTGATCGCCCAAACCAACAACAATGGCAATAACCAGCAACTGCTTGAAGATATCCAGCGATCCATCGATAATGAAGTCGTCGACCACATCAAATACCTTTTCAAAAAACCGTTTCTCCGCCTGGTCGTTATTGGCTTGCTTATCGGTATGTTCAACCAGTTTACCGGTATTGCCATTGTGATGATCTATTCGAGTGACATTTTCAGGGCGGCGGGATTCGGAACTGAATCGGCCATCTTTCAAACCGTGATTGTGGGTGCAACCAATCTGACCTTCACCATCCTGGCCATGTTCTTTATCGACCGGATAGGCAGAAAATGGATGTTGCTGGCCGGCTCAATAGGAATGACCCTCTTCCTTGCGATCTTTTCCTATATCTTTTTCAATGGCATTGGAGGCTTTTTGCCCCTGATATTCATGATCAGCTTCGTAGCCAGTTTTGCCTTCTCGCAGGGGGCAGTGGTATGGGTACTCTTTGCCGAGATGTTTCCCAACAACATCCGCTCCAGGGGTGTATCCATCGGATCCTTTTCCCACTGGTTTTTCTATGCCCTGCTCCTCTTTATGTTCCCCGTGGTCAAAGATGCGTTCACTTCAAACCACGGAATTGGTTACATATTCGCCTTTTTTGCCGTTTTTACCTTTATCAGTTTCTTCTTCTTCAAAAAATACATTGTGGAAACCAAAGGGAAATCGCTGGAGGAACTGGAAAACGATACCCTGAAGAAAAAGGTTCCGCCGGTATACAAAAATTAAAAAGAAATAAGAGTGGAATACCCTACAACGAATTACCAATAACCGCCGGTACAAGGCAAAAAAATCAAATAAAATGAACGGATACGAAAGAATTCAAGCTGCATTAAAAGGAGAACCCACCGACAAGATACCCGTCATGTTGCACAATTTCATGATGGCCGCCCGTGAAGAGAATATAAATATGGCGGCATTCAGGGATAATCCGGCCTTAATGGCCGAAGCCTTTATTCGCTCGGTGGAGAAATATGAATTCGACGGTATTCTGGTAGACCTTGACACGGTAACCCTCGCAGGTGCAGTGGGCGTTCCGGTTGATTTCCCGCCGAATGAGCCCGCCCGGTCGGCCAAAGGCAATCTGGCCCGGTTGGAAGACATTCGGAAAGCCGCAACAATCAACATCGAAAACTACCGGTATGTACAGAACTGGCTGGAAGCCACCCGGCAACTAAAAGACCATTTTAAGGACACCGTATTTGTCAGGGGCAACTGCGACCAGGCCCCCTTCTCCCTTGCCAGCATGATGCGGGGCAGTCAGGAGTGGATGCTTGACCTGGTGATGGGGGAACCCGAACTGGTGGAAGAAGTCCTCGAATATTGCACCGATATCACCTGCCAGTTTATCCGCCTGATGGCCCAGACCGGCTGCGACATGGTCTCCAACGGCGACAGTCCCGCCGGACCGGAGATGGTATCACCCGAAATGTATGAAATGTTTGCGCTCCCTTATGAAAAGAGGGTGGTTCAGGAAGCCCGGAAAACCCAACTTCCCTATGGCCTGCATATCTGCGGAAATACCGATACCATTCTCGAACTCATGTTGCAAACAGGGGCTGAGGCTTTTGAACTGGACTACAAAACCGATGTTCAAAAGGCGTTTGATGTTTTTCACGACAAGGCCTGTTTTATTGGCAACATCGATCCCAGCGGCGTTCTTGCCCTGGGAACGCCTGAACGGGTGGAACAAAAAACAAAGGAGTTGCTGGACATATTCACCCAAACCAATCGGTTTATTTTAAATGCCGGCTGTGCCATTCCTTCACAAACACCGGCAGAAAACCTGAAACGGATGATCGAAACGGCGAGAAAGTACAAATGATTAATTACGAATTACGAATGAGGAATTACGAATTGGTACTACCGTCGGCGTCGCTTCAAGCGACACCGACGGGCTGTAGTTTGGCTATTTACTAGATAAAATCGCTTCGCTCGAAAAATAATTGACAAATTGGGAAATTGTGAAATTGGGAAATTGTTTTGGGTGCGGTTGGTAAGGGGTTCGCTTCGCTCGGGGGGGGGATTTTTTTTATCACGCAAAGGCGCGAAGACGCGAAGAGAATTACGAATGTTGAGATTTGAGGTGGAAATGGATGATGAGACTTTAAGAATTTGGAACGGGAGTCAGTTCCGGCGGCGCAAATGACAGATTCCCATAAACCACTTATAATGAATGCAATAATGAAGCCCGGTTTTTAGTGTCATTTCGATCTAAAGGTGAGTGGACAGGCTCCGCAAGCAGGAGGAGAAATTTGTTGAAATAGGGAGAGATTCCTCGTCGCTTCGCTTCCCTACCAATGACATATTTTCATAAGTCACTCATAATTAATACATTAATAAAGCCCTGATTCTGGCGTCATTTCGACGACGCAGGAGGAGAAATCTCTTGAAACAGGGAAAGATTTCTCCTACCGCCGATCGGCGGATCGAAATAACAGTCATTTGTACGATGACAGGAACATTTAACCTGTCATTTATCATTATGCCAAAAAAAAATTTTGGATAACCACTCATACGCGGCGCGGCTGGTGAAGGGGAGGGAGTTAATTTCAGAGGGGGGAGTTAGGGTTAACATCAAAATTATCTTATATGGAAAATTCACTATCTTTTTGAAAATTAATTCCCCTCCAAACCTCCCGAAGCTATTCGCGAATTTCCTCCATAATAAAAACTTAACTATTTAAAATTCACGTGATTAAATCATGATTTAACGGAAACCTTGCGCTCCCAGGTTATTCCTTGAAACGCCCTCAATCCTCTTTTTAAAAAGCCCTCACTGCACGAACATAATAAGTACTGGATTGATCATAGGCATACGCACTGCCGTGACCGAACAGGAAAGCCCATGCACTTCCCACATCGCCTTCTGAAGACGACCAGTATAATTCTCTTTCAAGTGGAGTAGTTAAGACGTTGCCGTCATTAGCAAGAGCTTTTTGCACTTCATAATAATTATTCCAAATATGGTTTAGTTCGGCAATACCAGGTAAATACCAATCGCTAAAAATTCCAGTGCCATAATCGGCATTGGTGTAATCGGCACAAAGTTTTGCAGCGCTGCTTGTATGGCCGCTCTGCCCAATAATTTCGGCGGTATTCGTTGCACCATCCCAGTCGTTGGTAGTGCCTATTAAAGTATTTGTAACATCGCTCCATGCCTGACTTGTGCTTAAATCAACCATACTTAAAATCAATCCATGTTCCCCTGTATGATCAACCCAAAAAACAATTCCACCACCATAATATTCACCTACGTAGTGGTCAGCTGTGGCACTTATAGTATCTCCAACAATGCGAATACCTGTTCCGGCAATAAGGGTATCGACCTTGTTATTCCAGTTGGCTGTATCCTTAGATTTAATGCCTCGAGCTATCGAAGTATCCCAACTTGCAACACCTGCTTTTAAAAAGCTACTGTCGGATGCGTAAAAAGGATCCGTTTCTAAGATTGTTCCCGTAACCGATTCTGCTGTTTTTGCATGCAAAGCGTAAGGAACGCTTAATAACTGACTTGTACCTGTAATAGTATAATTCATCCCCCCGTTAAGGTCCGTTTCAGTTTTAAGGAAATAAGGACCGACTGACCAATCGATAGTTGAAAAATCTCCATCAACCAATGTTCCGGAACCTATTTCAATACTTACCAGACCATTGTTATTGGTTGTTGGTGTTTGTATTTCCACATAAACGGCAGTTCCACTTTCAGAGCCTTGCAAAATGCTTATTTGCATACTTACGGCCTGATTTGTTACCAGATTTTCACTTGCATCTCTGATTACAGCCTGATAGCTCATTCTTTCAGGACTTTGTGCCCAAATTGTTGCTGTAAAAATAACAGTTGTTAAAAATGTAACTATTTTTTTCATTGTTTATTCCTCTTCAATTTTTAATAATTTTAAACGTTTTTATTTCGTCATGCCCTTGGAAAACCTTAATAAAATAGGTTGCAGGAACAAGATTGCTCATAATAATGCTTTTTCGTCTACCTGAAATCTTTTCGTCTTTCAATAGTTTTCCATTCATGTCATACAATTGATAGGATGCATCGTCAAAATTAAATTTATTGATGCTCAACGTAAGATTATCGATGGTAGGGTTGGGATAAGCCAAAACTGAAAGTTCGATATACTCGGGTTCTTCAATATTTGTTACTACAGAAATTTCGTAAGGTTGCTGTACTCCTTCGGTTACCGATCCAATTGCTGCAGTCTGGATTTGGCATGCAACCTGTCCTACAGAGTAACTCACCGAGCCTCCGCTGCCGGAAGCATTACTGCCTGTGGCATTAAAGCTTTGCTGTGCATGTAATACTTCAAGTCCAGATACAAAAAAAAGCAGGGCGCATAACTTGAACCCAGTTAAATAAAATCGTGTTAACCTTATCGGATTTTTCAGGGGGAATTGTTTCTTTCGCATTTTTGGTCTTTCCTTTTAATATTTAATGGTTATTTTCTCTATCTGTTTTTTGGTTTTTTTCTCTCTTGCAAGGAACACGAACAAAACCATCGAACCTTATCAATTGTTCTTACAAATTACAACAAAATGCGAAGAAAAAAAAATTAATAACCGGGGTCCGAAGAAAAAAATAAGGGGTACTCCTTTGGAAAACTACCCCTGGTTAAACTTGGAGCAACACCGACGGTCCAGACAATATGATGTCGGACTTAGGAAAGTCCGACTCCCGGCGGAAATTGCCGGTCCACCTGCCCGCAGGCAGGCTCACCAGCGGATTTTACTCCCGGTTTGCCGCCAGGCAAATCCATCATAAAAAAAATCATATCCATAATCAGCGTCTATATTTAAATTCAAATTGGACGCAAGATTTTGCGTCCCTACGGCATTTTCACCATCAAAATAATCATAAAAACCATCGAAATCTGCGTCACAATCTCCCAATTTATCAATTTCACAATTTCACAATTTCACAATTTGTCAATTTCTCCATTTGTCAATTTCTCCATTTGTCCATTTATCACCACCCCGTCAAGTTTCATGTTCTCGGCAGCTTTAAGGGCGTCTTCAGTGTTATGGACAATGGGTCTGCCCTGTTCATTAAAGGAGGTGTTGATGAGGGCTTTTACGCCATAGTTTTGGTCAAGTATTTCCAGCAGATCAAACAGAAAAGGATTGTCGCCCCGGTTAAAAAGAGTTTGAAAACGGGCTGTTCCATCGGCATGAAGGGCTCCGGCAAGTTCGTTTTCATGTTCAGGCAGCACCCTGAAATCGAGGAGCATATATTTCGAAAGCGGGTAGACCGCCTTTTGACCCGTAAAATAAGCCGTGTTTCTTTCCAGCGCCACAGGCGCCAGCGGACGGTACCATTCACGTTCTTTCTTGTTCATGCTGAGCTCCGCAGCCAGTTTTTTGGAACCGGCCAATGCCAGGAGGCTTCTGTTCCCCAGGGCCCGTGGTCCTGCCTCACCATAACCGTTGCAGACCCCAATGATGCCCCCGCCAACCAGCATTTGAGCTACTTCCAAAAGGGTTTCACGATCGTAACGGACCTGGTAATTTTCAATTCCCCAATTGTTGAGGTAGGGAGTGTGTTGATGAACGGTCCCGTGTTTTTCCCATTCGGCAAAGGCTGCTGCTCCAATGGCCAGTCCCGAATCTTCAGTACAGGGGGGTATAAAAATCTCACGAAAGATTCGGCTTTCAATGATTTGGGTATTGGCCACAATATTCAGCGCCGAACCTCCCGTGTAATACAGGTTCTCCGCTCCGGTTTGTTTCGCAAGCTGCTGCAATTTCTCCAAAATCTGCCGTGTGAAAATATTCTGCAAGGTAGCAGCCACATCGCGAAGAAACGGATTTTTCTGATCGAAAGACTTCAACTCAATGCCAAAATCCTGTTTCGCTTGCTTAAAAAACACCGAGGTTTTTCCCCAAATATTCCCAAAATAATCATTGGCTATGAGCCAGTGCTCCAAATCCTCACGATAATTTCCCCAGCCGGCATATCCCATAAACTTTCCCGGAACTGCATTTTGCTCCGGCAATTTTGCTCCCAGAATGGAAAATACCAGCGCATTGGCATTGTAAATCGTACTGAACGGCTTCAAATCCCAGTGGTATTCGAGCCAATGAAAATGACCGTTCTGAAAATGCGCGGCTGAAAAATTGCTTAAACTGGCTCCACCGTCAAAATGGACCAGCAGACTGTTTTCCTTAAAAGGGCCAAAAAAGGGGAGACAGGAAAAGATATGTGCCAGTTCATGGTTGAGGGCATATCCATCTCTTTCCCGGCCGAACCACCAGCAATTTCCTTTTTCCAGTGCGCTGGAGAGAGCTGTATTGAGCGGAGCTTCAAAACGCGCTTCGCCATCACAGGTGAGAAAAGTGCGGCCAACCACATTATCCACAAAAACCAAATCATAATCTTCAGCCAACATTTTTTTGGTTTTCAGGATATCTTTCAAATGAATGTGCAGCGAATTATCCCTTTTCCGCCCGGAGAGGCGTTCCTGCTGTAAAAAGCCCAATATCTTCCCATTTTGCATCAAGGCTATGTTATGGTCATGCACATACAACGGATACGGGCTGTCGTTCCGGTCCTGAATACCATAAATAGCCAGTGTAGGTTTGTTTTTATCCATCTGGAAAAACAGGTTAAGCTATGAGTTGTAAAACAATGACCGCTCCAAAGAGCAGATAAAAAAACAATTCACTCCAAAAGCGGCTTTTCATAAAAACAAAAAAATTAGACACCTGGAAAGTGACGGGAATGGCAATAATGACCAACATTTCCTGCGAAGTGGCAGGGACAAATAAAAAACTTCCCAGCGAACAGATAAAAAAGAGAAAAAAAACGGTAAAAAATTTCCTGGTGCTCACCTTTTTGGAATCATACTGATTGATAAGGGTGATGCTTCCCAGGAAGGTCAGGAAAACAAGCAACCCCAAAAAAATCTGAAGGAAAAGATTGTCCCTGAAATGGCTGTTCGGGGTAAGCATATTCTGCTCAAAGGTATTCCAAAGTTGCGGAACCTGACCGAACCAAAAGGCATAGGCAAAGGCAAAGCCAAAAGGAAGCAGGAACCCGGTAAGAAAAATAACATACTCCCGCCAGCGGGTTTCCCGGGCCAGAATCCGTATTCCGAAGAAAAAGGCCGGAAACAAAACCACCATGTTAAAATAGAAAAGAGAAGCAATCCCCAGCAAAATTCCGGAATCAAACACAGCGGTGTAAGGTTTTACCTTATCAAAAGCGCTGAAAAAACGGAAAATGGCGATTAAAAAAAACGTCGCTGCAAAATATACCGGATGGAGGGTATGCAAGACGGTAAATCCGCTGACCATAATGATGAACAGAGGAGCCGGAAGCATGGTACGAATCCGGATAAAACTGTACCGGTTATTGACCTGAAGCATTAAAAAAGCAAGGAGGATAAGCACCCCCAGGGCGATCAAACCCTGAATAAAAGGCGCATTTTCCACCATCTCTCCGATGGGCTTGTAAAGCAAATTCTGTGTCTCCCCTTCATAGAATGGATAGGGTTCAGGCTCCAGCAGGCCAGGCAGCCAGAAGAGTACCCCGAACAAAGGAAACAGGATGAAATTTACGGGACGGTTTGATTTTAACAGGCGAAGCATCATCCGTCAAGATCAAATCCAAGGTCCTTGCGAAAATATTTCTTATCGAACTGCACAACTTCTGCATTGCGGTAGGCAACCTCCAGGGCCTGAGCCCGGTCTTTTCCCAGAGCACTAACGGCAAGTACCCGCCCTCCGTTGGTGAGCACTTTCTCTCCTTCCGCTTTGGTACCGGCATGAAAAACAATACAACCGGTTACATCTTCCAGTCCTGAAATCGCTTTCCCCTTTGCATAGCTGTCCGGATATCCCCCGGAAACCAGCATGACCGTGACGGCAGCCTGTTCATCGATCTCAAGGGTTTTGCCGTCCAGGGTCCCGTCAGCAGCACCTTCCAGTAAATCAACAAAATCAGACTTCAGGCGCAATAAAACAGCCTCCGCTTCGGGGTCTCCAAGCCTCACATTGTACTCAATCACATACGGATCTCCT
>CAYTDH010000070.1:0-13820 GCA_964436325.1 uncultured Tangfeifania sp. | reverse complement strand
ATTGATACCAGGAATTCTTTTTAAGGCATCGCCAATATTGGCATCGGGAAAACGGCCAACCTGGTCGGACGAAATGATGTTGGTGATGTTTTCCTTGTTCATTTGTGTGTTCAGGGCTTTTGACTGGCCTTGTAGCCTACCGCTTACAACAATTTCAGATAATTCAATGCCTGCTTTAAGGCTAAAATTAACAACTGTTGTTTTGCCAGGTTTCACAGTAACTTCTTTTTTATCGGAGTTAAAACCGATATAAGTAACCGATAAGTCATAAGTACCTTCGGCAACCCCTGTGATGGTAAAAAAACCATTGTTGTCGGTAATGGTGCCTTTGTTAATTGATTCAATAACTACGCTTGCACCAGGCAATGAAAGGTTGTCGGTATCCAAAACCCTTCCTTTAATAATGCCGGTTTGTTGCGCCTGAACAGTTATTGTTAAAGCTGTCAGAAAAACTATTAGAAAATTTTTTAGTTGAGCCATGATTCTTATTTAAAAATTCCCGACAAAACTATGATTCCCTTTTTGCAAAAAGATTACAATTAAATTGCGAAGGTGTTAATATATTGCGGATAAGCGTCATTAAACTGTTTTTACCCTAATTATTTTCCGGCCTTCAGCGATATGATTCAATATGAACTCCATACTGGTACTTTCAACCCGGGAGGCAATTTTGAAGGGGTAAAATCAAAGATCGATATTTCAGGGAACTGGGGGTTAATGCCATAGAAATTATGCCAGTAGCTCAATTCAGCGGGCATCGCAACTGGGGGTACGACGGCGTTTACCCCTTTGCGGTTCAACATTCATACGGCGGTGCCAAAGCATTGATGGACCTTGTTAATGAATGCCACCGCAATGGAATTGCTGTGATTTTGGATGTGGTCTACAATCATTTCGGACCGGAAGGAAACTATGTGGGGAATTTTGGCCACTATTTTTCGGGGAAGTATTCCACACCCTGGGGGCAGTCGATCAATTTTGACGGACCTCATTCCGATGGCGTAAGGAACTTTTTTATTCAAAATGCCCTGATGTGGTGCCGTGATTTTCATATAGATGGCCTCCGGCTGGATGCTGTTCATGCCATTTTTGATTTCAGTGCCCGGCACATTATGTGGGAGTTGGCAGATAAATTGGAAGAATTGAATGTACAAACAGGAAGAGAACATTATTTGATTGCAGAATCAAAATCATCTGTTCGCGATTTTGAACTTTAAAGCGGATAAAAAATAATACGGACTCGTGCCTTTCTCCCGGTTATCCTGCATAAGCTTATCGATTCTGCATATTCCCGGTGGGCTGGTCCTGACAAATTTTGCCCGGATTTGGTTGAAGGAGGAGATGAAATTACCATACCCCAAAAAACGGTAGTGGCCTATTCAAATGAAATTGGAATGATGGCTCATTGTTTAACAGGGGATGAGAATATTGGGCAGATGAAATAAACCTGTAAAAAGGAAATAATTGAATCACATGAAAGATAGTAAAGGTCAGAAACGCGTAATTATTGAAAATGTTAAACCCCGGGTGAACGGGGGCACTTTTCCTGTAAAAAGGGTTGTGCACGACAGGTTCTCTGTTACTGCAGATATATTTTGCGACAGTCATGATGTTTTGAGTGCGGTATTAAAATATAAGAGTCCCGGAGAAGATTACTGGCAGCGCGTTGAGATGGAATACCTGGTGAATGACAAGTGGACAGCTTCGTTTGATTTGCCGGCAATGGGGTCGTATTTCTATACGGTAGAAGCCCATGTGGACCACTTTAAATCGTGGCACCGTGATATTTTAAAAAAAATGGAGGCTCGTACCGATTATAGTATTGATTTGCATACCGGTGCCCGATTCATCCGGGAAACGCTGGATTTCCATGAGAACATTGCGGAGAAGGATCTATTCTACCTCCAAAAAGTGATGGTGGAGTTTTTGTCGGACGAAATCAATCCTGAAAATAAGATTGAACCCATTTTAAGCCATAAACTTTTTCTGACTATGGTCAAGTATCCCGTGGTAAACCATGTGACTTCCTGTGGAAAGACGTTTGAAGTTTTTGTTGACCGGGGGAAGGCCAATTTCAGCAGTTGGTATGAGGTTTTCCCCAGGTCTCTAAAACCGGAAGGGAATGGCCACGGGACATTTAAAGATACGATTGGACTTTTGCCTTATGTGGCCGATATGGACTTTGATGTTTTGTACCTTCCTCCCATTCACCCGATTGGAGAAACCAAACGAAAGGGGAGGAATAACACCACTGTTGCTGAATCCGGTGATCCCGGTTCTCCCTGGGCTATTGGCAGCCATCTCGGCGGGCACAAGGCGATTCACCCGGAATTAGGGAGCATGGAGGATTTCAGGGAGCTGATTTCACAGGCTGCGAAGAGGGGAATAGAGATTGCCATGGACATCGCTTTTCAATGTTCTCCTGACCATCCCTGGGTGAAAGAACATCCTCAATGGTTCAGGCATCGTCCTGACGGAACGCTTCAATATGCTGAGAATCCTCCCAAAAAATATGAAGATATTGTTCCGTTGAATTTTGAGACGGATGACTGGAAGGGGTTGTGGAATGAGTTGAAAAGCGTTTTCCTGTTTTGGATAGAGGAAGGGGTAAAGATTTTCAGGGTAGACAATCCCCATACGAAATCGTTCTATTTCTGGGAGTGGGTTATCCGGGAGATAAAAAGCAAACATCCCGATGTTATTTTTCTTGCCGAAGCTTTTACCCGGCCCAAAGTAATGCATAATCTTGCAAAGCGCGGTTTTACCCAGTCGTACACCTATTTTACCTGGCGGAATACGAAACACGACCTCGTTACCTATTGCAATGAGCTGGTCAATTCGGATTCGGTTGAATTTTTCAGGCCCAACTTCTGGCCCAACACTCCCGATATTTTGCCCGAGTTTTTGCAGATTTCCGGGCGTACTGGTTTTATCCAGCGGCTCATTCTGGCGGCGACCCTGAGTTCCAATTATGGCATTTACGGACCCGCTTTTGAACTCATGGAGAATGAACCCATTGAAACCGGAAGAGAGGAGTATTTAAACTCCGAAAAGTATGAGATTAAACAATGGAATTTTGATGATTCCAGAAGCCTGAAGAAGATCATTGCCCGGGTCAATCGCATCCGGAGAGAAAACCGGGCCCTTCAGAATACCCATTCGCTCCGGTTCCATGATATTGACAATGAAGCCTTGATCTGCTACAGCAAGACATCGGATGATTTCAGCAGTATTATTCTGGTGGTGGTTAGTCTCGACCCTCATCACACCCATTCGGGATGGTTGCGGTTTTCCCCCGGCGACTTTAAAATGGATCATCACACTTCCTACCAGGTGCACGATTTGATAAGTGGTTCCTATTTTCTTTGGAGCGGGGAGCATCACTATGTAGAGATTAATCCCGGCATCATGCCGGCCCATATTTTTAGAGTCAGAAGAAAAGTACGCTCCGAAAGAGACTTTGATTATTTCATGTAAAGCAAAAAGATAATGCAGAAGAACAATATAAAACAATGGTATAAAGATGCGGTAATTTATCAGGCTCATGTGCGGTCTTTCAAGGACAGCAACGGAGATGGGATAGGCGATTTCCGGGGGCTGGTACAGAAGCTGGATTACCTGAAATCGCTGGGAGTTACAGCCATCTGGATTCTCCCTTTTTACCAGTCGCCCTTAAAGGACGGCGGGTATGATATTTCCGACTTCAACAGCATTCATGAAGATTACGGCACTATGGGTGATTTCAAAAGGTTTGTCCGTGAAGCTCACCGCAGGGGACTCCGGGTAATCACCGAACTGGTGCTCAATCATACTTCTATTGAACACAAATGGTTTGAACGGGCGCGCCGGGCAAAACCCGGGAGTGTTTACCGGAACTTTTATGTTTGGAATGATACCACTGAAAAGTACAGCGACGCCCGCATCATTTTTCAGGATTTTGAGATTTCAAACTGGTCATGGGACCCCGTAGCCGGTTCGTATTACTGGCATCGTTTTTACAACCATCAGCCCGATTTAAATTATGACAATTCAAGTGTGCATAAAGCGGTTTTTAAAACACTGGACTTTTGGTTTAAGACAGGGGTTGATGGGTTACGCCTTGACGCTGTTCCATATTTGTACGAGCGTGAAGGAACCAATTGTGAGAATTTACCGGAGACCCATGACTTTTTGAAAAAGCTCCGGAATTACATCGACACACATTACGAAGACAAAATGTTGCTTGCTGAGGCCAATCAGTGGCCTGATGATGCCTCGAAGTATTTTGGAGAAGGTGACGAATGCCATATGTCGTTTCATTTTCCACTGATGCCCCGGTTATATATGTCGATGAAAATGGAAGACCGTTTTCCGCTGGTGGACATTATCGATCAGACTCCCGCGATTCCCGAAAATTGTCAATGGGCTATTTTTCTGCGGAATCACGATGAACTGACTTTGGAAATGGTTTCCGATGAAGAGCGGGACTACATGTACAAATCCTTTGCAAAAAATCCCCGCCAGCGGATCAATCTTGGAATCAGGCGCCGGCTTGCACCCTTGCTCGATAACGACCGGAAGAATATTGAGTTGATGAATATCCTCTTGTTTTCATTGCCTGGAACACCCATTCTTTATTATGGCGATGAAATTGGAATGGGGGATAACTTTTACCTTGGAGACCGGGATGGGGTAAGGACCCCTATGCAGTGGTCGGCCGACCGGAATGCCGGTTTTTCAACTGCTGAACCGCAGCGTTTGTTTCTGCCTGTCATTTTCAATCACGATTACCATTACGAAACAACGAATGTGGAAAATGCGGAGAAAAATCCAACCTCCCTGCTTTGGTGGATGCGGAGGATAATCGCTAAGCGGAAACAATATAAGGCCTTTAGCCGCGGTGATATTCAGTTTATTGATACCAACAATTCCAAGATTCTGGCCTTTACCCGCACCTATAAAGAGGAGAAATTGCTGGTAATTGTCAATTTATCACGTTATTCACAGCAGGCTGAGCTTGACCTGTCAGCTTATGCAGGTTATATCCCCACTGAACTTTTTAGCCGCAATGAATTCTCAGTTATCGGTGAAGAATCCTATATCTTTCCGCTACAGTTTAAAAATTATTTTTGGTTTGAGTTGCAAAAACAGCCCGAAGAGGACACGATGAATGAGCTTTCGCCCGATTTGCGTCTCAATGTGACACGGAGTGACTGGAACAAAATGAAGGAATCAACCATCCTTTCTCTGGAAAAGGTTTTGCTCGATTATGTGCAGCGAAGCAGATGGTACAGGGGAAAGTCAAAGAAAATTAACAGCACCACCATTAAGGATGCCATTCCACTCAGGGCTGGCGATTTGAATTCCTACCTGTTGGTGGCCGAGACCAATTATGCAGAGGGCAAAGATGAACAGTATATCATACCCCTTTCCATTGCTACGGGCGAAGAAATATCTGAAATAAAAATCAAATCGCCGGAAGCCCGGATTGCTCATATTTTGCTCGATGAGGCGGAAGAGGGCATCCTTTTCGATGGGTCTTACCGGAAAGAGGTAAGGGATATGCTTTTCAGGCTAATGGTGCTCAAAGGAAGCATAAAATACCGGGATACTTCCATCACAGGGGTGGGTACCCGGAAAAAGGGGATGAAAGTCACCAAAAATGAACTTCCTTTGGCATCCAAAGTAATCCTGGCTGAGCAATCAAACACATCTATGCTTTTCGACAACCGTTTCTTTTTCAAAATGTACCGGAGTCCGGAGGAAGGGAAGAACCCCGAAGTTGAGATCATAAAAACCCTTTCGGAAGAGACCGGTTTTTCCAATTTTCCGGGTTTTGCCGGGGCATTGGAGTACCGGAAAAAAGATGCCGAGAGTACTACCCTTGGAGTTTTGGTCGATTTTATTCCCAATGAAGGAAATGCATGGGATTTTACCCAATCGGCCATCGACCAGTTTTTCGACAGGGTGATTGCTGAAAAAGAACAACTTCTGGTTGACACGGGGGACGATGGTTCCACTTTGTTGGAACAGGCCGGAGAAGAGAAAATTTCCGAATTGGTTGGTCCTTTTTTTATTGAAATGATCCAATTGTTGGGCCAGCGAACGGCAGAACTGCATATGGCACTGGCTTCGGTGAATAATAAAAAGGCCTTTACTTCGGAACCCTTTTCGCTGCTGTACCAAAAGTCGCTCTATCAATCATTCCGAACGCTGTTTAAGCGCACTATTAATCAGATGAAATCCTCCAGAAAAAAGATGGATGAAGAGATGAGGATGTTGTTTGATGATATTTTTAAGAATGAGGATTTATTGCTGAATACCATTAAACATACGCTTGAACGGAAAAAAATTCACACCTCCAAAATAAGGGTTCATGGAGATTACCATCTCGGGCAGGTCCTTTTCACAGGGAAGGATTTCATGATTATCGATTTTGAAGGAGAACCCACGCGTTCGCTTACGGCACGTCAAATAAAACAGTGCCCTTTTAAAGATATAGCCGGGATGCTGCGGTCTTTCCATTACGCGATTTACATGGGGCAGCTTGAGAATGAACCCAAGATACCCGAGAGCGCCGGGTTGTTGAAACCCTGGCTCGATACCTGGTATGAAGTGGTTCAGAAAGCATTTGTCAATTCTTATTTGAAAACGGCTCACGGGGCCTCATTTATCCCCAAAGAAGAGCGGCAAATCAACGATCTGCTTTCAGTCTACACCATTGAAAAGGCGATATATGAGGCTGATTATGAGTTTAATAACAGGCCAGATTGGCTGCATATTCCATTGAATGGTCTTAAGAAGATTTTGAATGATCTGGCTGAGCAGGAAAAAAGGATTACCGAATAAAAAAAGGAGAATTGTTATGGATGAAAGGCATACTGAGATAAAACGAAATAAGGAAAAACTCCCGAATAATAATAATAAGCCGGTTCCCAGGGAGGAAACTTTACCAAAAGCGAGAAAAGTTGTTGAGGATACCCGGAAATTCATTACCGATTATGACATTTATCTTTTCAAGGAGGGTAAGCATTTTTCCTTGTATGATAAGTTGGGAGCCCATGTGCTTACTCACAACAACACAACTGGAACCTTTTTCGCGGTTTGGGCCCCCAATGCCCGGTCGGTTTCGGTAATCGGAAATTTCAACCACTGGAAAAAAGATGCTCATCTGCTGAAAATCCGGGATGATGAGTCGGGTATATGGGAAGGTTTTATTCCCGGAGTAGGCAAAGGGGAGGCTTACAAGTATTTTATTACTTCTATGTATAATGATTATACCGTTGAAAAAGCCGATCCGGTAGGCCGGTTCAGTGAACCTCCGCCCAAAACGGCCTCTGTGGTTTGGGAGTACAATTATCCATGGAACGATTCGCGGTGGATGGAGACCCGGAAAGAGCGGAATGCGCTCGACCGTCCCTTTTCAGTTTATGAAGTGAACCTGGAATCGTGGCGGCGGAAACCCGAGGAGGACCAACGCCGGTTATCCTATGTAGAACTCGCGGAGCAGTTGGCGGCCTATGTAAATGATATGGGCTATACCCATGTTGAGTTGATGCCGGTCACCGAATACCCGTTTTCCGGCTCCTGGGGATATCAGGTTACAGGCTTTTTTGCTCCTTCGAGCCGGTTCGGGAATCCCGATGAGTTTATGTATTTTGTCGATTACCTGCACCAGCGCAATATCGGCGTCATTATGGACTGGGTTCCCTCCCATTTTCCGGGCGATTTACACGGGCTCCATTTTTTTGATGGCACTTATCTTTATGAACATCAAGACCCGCGTAAAGGGTATCATCCCGACTGGAAAAGTTATATCTTCAATTACGGGCGGAATGAAATCCGGAACTTTTTAATCAGCAGTGCCCATAGCTGGATGCAGAACTTTCATATTGATGGCATCCGCGTGGATGCTGTTGCTTCCATGTTGTATCTCGACTATTCCCGTGAAGAAGGGGAATGGATTCCCAATGAGCACGGAGGAAATGAGAACCTCGATGCTATTGGATTCCTGCGTGATTTAAACGAATCGCTTTTCGCCCGGTTCCCCGATATTCAGACCATTGCTGAGGAGTCAACTGCATGGCCTATGGTGACGCGGCCAGTCTACACTGGCGGACTTGGATTCGGGATGAAATGGAATATGGGCTGGATGCATGATACCCTGGGGTACCTCGCGCACGAGGCCATTCACCGGAGTTACCATCATAATCAGATGACGTTTAGCATAATGTACGCTTTCAATGAGAATTTTATGCTGGCCCTTTCCCATGATGAGGTGGTTCATGGCAAGGGAAGCCTCATTCAAAAAATGCCGGGGGATGACTGGCAGAAATTTGCCAATGTAAGGCTTCTGTTTGCTTATATGTTTGCCCATCCCGGAAAGAAACTGCATTTTATGGGAATGGAATTCGGGCAGTGGAGTGAGTGGAACCATGAACGAAGTCTCGACTGGCATTTGCTCGAAAATGAAAGGCATAAAGGACTTCAGTTTTTCATGAAAGATCTGAACAGTGTCTATTCCCGGTATCCGGCTTTGTTTGAAGATGATTTTTCCGGCGATGGATTCCGGTGGATTGATGCTAATGATGCCCAAAATTCTATACTGAGTTTTATGCGGTACGATAAAGAAGGGGAGAATCCTGTTTTTGTTGTGGCCAATTTTACCCCTGTTCCCCGTCAGAATTACCGGGTAGGGGTACCTGACGATACTGTCTGGGCCGAAATACTGAACAGCGATGCAGTACAATATGGCGGCAGCGGCATCGGGAATTTTGGCTCGGTTTCTTCCAACCCTGTTCCTTACCATGGGGAGGAACAATCCGTTAATATTGTGGTACCGCCGCTTGGAGTCGTTATGTTTGCAAAAGAGTAGCTATGAAAAAGAACCGAAAATACAACCCGGTTTCTTCTTACCGGTTGCAATTCAATTCATCGTTTACCTTCCGGGATGCTCAAATAGTCATTCCCTTTTTGCATCAACTGGGAATCAAAACCATCTATAGTTCCCCGGTCTTTAAAGCAACAAAGGGTAGTGTTCACGGTTACGATGTAACCAATCCGCTGGTATTGAATCCGGAAATCGGTTCGGAAAAGGATTTCGAAATGCTTTTACAGCATGTGCATGACAGCAAAATGGGATGGTTACAGGATTTTGTTCCCAATCACATGGCCTTTTCCGTCGAAAATCCCTGGATTTATGATGTCCTGGAAAAAGGGAAGGATTCAGCCTATTATGATTTTTTTGATATTCGCGAAAGTCATCCCGATAAAAACCTGCAAAACCGGTTGATGCTTCCTTTTTTGGGAAAACCGGTTGATACGGCTGTTCATGATGAGGAGTTTTCGGTTTCGTTCAGCGGGGAGGGTTTTAAACTTCACTATTTCGATAATGAATACCCCCTTTCTGTTCCGGCTTACACCTATGTTTTTCAAGCGATGACAGGAATGGAGGCTCCCCCTTCTGTTGCTCCCTTTCTGAAAGGTGGAGATCCAATGGCTGATTTTAATGAGAACAGGCAAAAGCTGGTGGCTGATTATTTCAGTTTTCCTGAGACAAAAGAATTTGTGGATGCCTGCATTTCAGCGGTAAATAAAAGTCAGCGGAAAATGACAGGGCTTATCGGCCATCTTTTTTATTATCCGGCTTTTTGGAAAGAAACAGAGAAGAAGATCAATTACCGTCGTTTTTTTACCATCAATGACCTCATTTGCATCAATGTTCAGAGAGCGAGTGTTTTTGCACCTGTTCACCGGACCATTGCAGCCTGGATATCTCAAAAAAAGATTGACGGAATCCGTATTGACCACATCGATGGATTGTATAATCCGGGTGAATACCTCGAACGTTTAAGAGATATGGCTGGGAAGGAGGCCTGGATTGTGGTCGAAAAGATTCTGGAAAAGGAGGAATCCATGCCCCCTGATTGGCCCGTGGAAGGAACGACCGGTTATGATTTTCTTGGGCTGGTTAACAATTTGCTTACCAATCCTGAAAAAGGACCTCTGCTCTATGCTTATTACAAAGAGTGGATGGATGAACCTGCAGACTATCCGGAGGTTTTTTTGAAAAAAAACCGCTTTATTCTTTACAACCGGTTAAGAGGGGAACTGGATAACCTCACAAGGGAATGTTTATCGATTCCCGCAGTTTCAAGAATCGCCACGAATACGGAGGCTTTAAGAAATGCTATCGGGGAATTTTTGATTTTTTGTCCGGTGTATAAAATTTACAAGGCTCCATCTCTTTTTACCGGGAGGGAGAAAGCGCAGGTAGCCGGTATTTTTGAAAAGGCATTGCACCACAATTCCGGGGATGAATTTTACCTGAATGTTTTGCAGAAGGTTTTTCTTTCCGGGGCCGAAATGGATGAACAGGAAAAGGAAAGGGTGGACCAGTTTTTCAGGCACTGCATGCAATTCACCGGTCCGTTAATGGCAAAGGGCATTGAAGATACAGCCTTTTATTCTTATAACCCTTTTATTGCCCATAATGAGGTGGGGGATTCTCCCGGATATTTTGGAATTGGAATCGCTGCTTTTCACCGCGAAATGGAGAAGCGCCGGCATCAACAGCCTTTAACGATGAATGTCCTTTCTACCCATGATACCAAAAGGGGGGAAGATGCCCGGGCGCGGCTCAATGTTTTGAGCGACATTCCGGGGAAATGGATTGAAGCTACCCGGGAGTGGCGAAGGATAAACCGTATGTATAAACATTCGGGCACTTTGAAGGAGGTTCCGACACCCAATGATGAATATTTTATTTACCAGACATTGTGCGCTCATGTTCCGATGAATGGTTCCATTGATGAATTCTTTCAAAAACGGTTAAACGAATACCTGGTTAAAGCCATGCGTGAAGCCAAGGAAAATTCATCGTGGAGGGACCCTGATGATTGGTATGAAAAGGCTACCTTAAAGTTCGTTCAGGATATTTTATCTTCTTCATCCGGCTTTCGGGCGCAATTTCTTCAGTTCATGGAAGAGGTGATGCCCCATGGAGTCATCAATTCGCTTACCCAGTTGGTTCTGAGAAATACCGTTCCGGGTGTTCCCGACACCTTTCAGGGGACGGAAAAATGGAATTTCAGTTTTGTTGATCCCGATAACCGGCGTCCTGTCGATTACGATGACTTGTCCTCTTCGCTTCGCCAAATCATCAGGAGCTATGAAAATCATCCGGGTCAGCTTGTGCGTGATCTATGGAAACAACCGGTAAACGGGAACATTAAACTTTTTTTTCATTGGATTACCTTGAAAGAACGGATGGAACATGAAATCCTGTTTTTGGAGGGCAAATACATTCCCCTTGCCATTAGGGGAAAATACCATGAGCATGTTATTGCCTTTTTACGGCATTTTGATGAAAAATACCTCATGGTTGTATTGCCTTTGAACACCGCCAATTTGCCCCTTGAAAGGCTTTGGGAAGACACATGGATCGTTATGCCGGGTTTTGTCCCGAAAAATTGGGAAAACCGTATAACTCAAAACCGTTTTTCGTTTGGTGATAAACTGAAAGTTGATGCTGTATTTGACGTTATTCCGTTTGGAATACTGCGGAATGTTTAAAGGCGGGTGTTCTGGTTACCTGGCATTTGTCTTTGTTTCCCTTTGGTTATGGATTAATCCTCTTCTTTTTGGAATTCAAGAGAGTATGCGGGAGTCCTATGATATCTGTCAAAATTTCCCGTGTTTTATCCGGATAGGGAATACGAATGGTTTTCTGACTTTCGAGCCAGCTTTCTATCTGGTGTTGGTCTTTCAGCAGGTCATTGAGGACGGTGATACCCATTTCGGCCAGGAAAGCGGCATTGCATGCCTGTTCGTATTGGTTCTTAATGGGGATGACACAAAGTTTTTTCCCCATGAAAATCGCTTCTGATGGAGTTTCAAAACCTGCGCTACAGAGTACTCCGCAGCACGTGATAAATGATTTCTGAAATTTCTCAAGTGAAACCGGGGAATAGCGGATATTTTGGTCGGTAGTTTCCTTTGTTGTATTTTTTGAAAAAACGTGCCACGTTATCTCCCGGGAGAATTCTGAAAGGCACTTTTTTATTTCCTCATCGCTATAGGAGGGCAGGTAGACGGTGTAATGGCCCTTATTTTCCGGTTTTGCATTACGCATTGCGGACCGTATTACGGGGGGAAAATGGTTTTGGTCGAGCTGGTTGAAATGGAATCCGTAATTGATTCTTGCGGGGGCATAGTTTTTTAATATCCACCTTCCATAGGATGAATGCTCCCGAGGGGCAGGGGTTTCAGGATGAAGAACTGCATTTTGATGACTTATTCCGATGCATGTTTTTCCTTTTAATTTACAGGCCCAGGCCGATACGGGCTCAAAATCGGAAAGGACAAGATCATATTTTTTGATGGGTAAACCCCATACATCCTGGAAAAATTTTACGAGCTTTAATTCTGTCAGCGTTTTGAAGCGGTCTACTCCTCCTCTGGCATTGTAGAAAAAGCTTAACCCGTGAAATTGGAAATTGACTGGAAAGGGAAGCTTGATATCTCCTTTTATTCCACTCACCAATATATCTGTTTCCCCCAAATCCTTCAGGATGGGGACTATTTCGGTGGCTCTGGCCAAATGGCCGTTCCCTGTTCCCTGGATGGCGTATAGTATCCTTTTCATATGGAAAATATAATCATAAAATGCTGTTGGGGTGCATGACTTCCTTTACCAGCATTTGATACAGCTGTTTGGTTTCCGGAAATTCGGGTTCATCGGTTGACGTTTCATCATCCTCGTTGTTGTGGTAAAACAAATGCCATTGGTCGTCGTAATATTCTGCAGCCGTGAAATGCTCAACCCAATCGCCGCAGTTGATGTAGGAGATTCTTTGGTTTTGAACTTCAATGTTTTTTAGCCTGGGTTTGTGGGTATGGCCGCAGATGACCGTTTCGTAATCCTGAGGAATGGCGATATCATAAACCGTTTTTTCAAAACGGGAAAGGTCGGTTTTCTTAAGCGTCATTTTTTCTTTCAATTTTTTGTAGAGCATAATATCCTTTTTCCCCAGGAAATGAAGGAAGAGATTGATCCATTTGTTGATAATGGATAATGTACCATAAGCGGCGGATCCCAGTTTTGCCAGCCACTTGCTTTTATGAATTACGAGGTCAAAAATGTCCCCATGGAGGATCCAGGTTCTCCGGCCATTTAAGTCCAGAATAAGTTGGTTTACGATTTTTAAGTTGCCAATTCTGGTATGATTGAATTTTCGTAAAAATTCATCATGATTCCCCGTAATGTAATATACCATAACCTCTTTTTCCATCATTTTGATGATTTGCCGTATTACTTTCAGATGGTTTTTGGGGAAATAGTTCCTGCTGAAGCGCCATGAATCAATGATGTCTCCGTTTAGAACCAGTATTTCGGGTTGAATTGATTTAAGGTATTTGAGTACTTTTTGGGGTTTACTTGCATAAGTGGCCAGATGCAAATCGGAAATAACCGATACTTTCATTTTTCTCACAATTCATTTTTTAGAATTTGCATGGCGTAAATAACCGGGATTGAAATGAATATTTTATTAAGGAAAAATTACTTATTGAATAATTCTATCATTTTCCTAAAAATGTATTTTATAGGATTCGAGTTCCTTTTGGGAATAATATTTAACGGCACGCTCCGGGATTTCAGAACGTTTCTCAATAGCTGCCACTCCCAGAGCCATAGAATTTTATATCGTTTCCCGTAAAAGGTGAAGGAGGTTACTCGTTTTTTTCTTGTTGGGTTACAATAATAAAATCGCGATGTGCTTTTAACAGGTTAATGGAATGCAACAGCATATTTTTGGTTTCTGTAATGATATTGAAATAGA
>CAYTDH010000069.1:0-13840 GCA_964436325.1 uncultured Tangfeifania sp. | reverse complement strand
AAGTTGATCACCCATCTTGAGGTTTTGAAACACGATTTAAAGGTATTCCCCAATCCAGCGTCGGATTGGATCAGGGTTGCAGGTGAAGGGTTAGCCGACGGACGGCTTAGCATTCGTGATATCAACGGCAGAATCCATCTGGAAAAAAATGGAGGTGCTTCGGCTGTTTTATTTGATCTACGGAGACTTGCCCCCGGAATATACCATGTTGTGCTGGAGACGCGTGAACAAACAAGCAGTTTTAAATTTATAAAGAGATGAAAACTGCCGTTCTTCTTTTTACTTTTTTGATTTTTGGTATTGTTGCTCATCCGCAGATGCAGAGCCCTGCCGATACGGTGCATATCAGGGAGATACGGGTACTGGCCAAAAAGAAGCCCCGGGAAGCAGGGCTGAAAATGACGCGACCCGATTCCCTGGAGCGGGTTTCATCGATCACTTCCGACCTGTCGGAGCTTATTGCTGATTATTCGCCTGTTTTTATTAAATCATATGGTGGAGGTTCGCAGGCCACGGCCAGTTTTCGCGGAACAGCTGCTACCCACACCCAGGTTTTATGGAACGGAATGAATTTGAACTCTCCTATGCGCGGAATTGCCGATTTGGCATTGTTACCCGTTTTTTTTATTGATGAGGTCACGCTATTGCACGGTGGAAGTTCCCTCACGGAAGGCAGCGGTGGGTTAGGCGGAAGCATCCATCTGGAAAACAAACCTGATTGGGGGTCAGATTTACAACTACGGGGAATGCTTGAAAGCAGTTCGTTTAGTACCCGGAAATTTTTCTTTAAGGGAATGGCGGGTGGAAAACGGTTTCAATCGATTACCCGGGTCTTTTATGCTGCTTCAAAAAATGATTTTTCTTTCTGGAACACCGGGGTTATTCCATCGCGTAACGATACCCTTGAGAATGCCGGCTATGATAAAACGGGCATTTTGCAGGAGTTTTATTTCCGGCGCCGCTCCAATGAAGTGTTCACCCTTCGTTTCTGGGCCCAACAAAGCGATCGCAACCTGCCTCAGTTGATGTCTTATGAAGGGAGTGACCGTGAAGAGTTTCAGAAAGATGCTCAACTGAGGGGGCAGCTGGAATGGAAAAAATATAGCGATGAAATGAATCTCCATTTATCCAGCGGTTATTATTTCAATGAACTTGGATATTACCGGGGCACACCTGCTTTTGATTTTGTCAACGAGGATTCGGAAAGCCGGGAGTCCGGTTTTATGAATCATTTTCGTCTTTTCAGGAATATCAGCGATCAGCTTTACGGAACGGTAAGTCTGGATGTCAATTATTTTCAGGTTCAGGCCATGGATAAAACCGGTGAAAGCGGATATGAAAAAGACAGGCTGGAATCGAGCCTTTTGATGAATGTGCATTTTAAGCCCTCAGGCCGTTTGGGGGCCTTTTTGCTGGTACGCTCCGAAACGTATGACCGCCGTATTGTTCCTTTGGTACCTGCTGCAGGGTTGGAATGGCAGCCTTTAAGAAGCTTGCCTGTTCTTTTGAGTGTGAATGCGGCCCGGAATTACCACAAACCTTCGCTGAATGATTTGTACTGGCTTCCCGGTGGCAATCCGGAATTACTGTCCGAAGACGGCTACTCAGGTGATCTTTCCCTGTCAACCCGTTTTGAAAAGGGAGAAACGATGTTTACGACTGAAATCACTGGTTTTTTGAACCGGGTAAACAACTGGATTATCTGGCAGCCTGCTGCCAACGGTGCTTATTATTGGGAGGCTGCGAATGTGAAGGATGTATTGTCCAGGGGATTGGAGTATTCCTTTTCTTCGGTGTTCCAGTGGGAAAAAGTCCGTTTCCGTCAAGGAGGCCATTATGCTTATACCCATACGTCTAACCAGACAGCAATTCGCTCGGTTGACCGCTCGCGCGGAAAGCAGTTGATCTACATACCACGACACAAAGGACATGTTTATTTCAATGTCTCGTGGCACGATTTTTCATTGAAATACGACCTGAGTTATGTTGGAAAAAGGTATACGCAATCGAGCAACCGGGAATCGGACTATGAAAGGGTATTGAATCCCTATTGGCTGAATAAAATAACCCTGGGAAAAAATATGAATTGGGAGAACTACACGCTAAATTTGAAACTGACTGTGGAAAATGTCCTTGATGAAAATTATCAAAGTATCTTATGGCGTCCCATGCCCGGACGATTCTATCGTTTTTCGGTGGCCTTAAATTACAGAAAATGAAACAAAACATACTTACTATACTTTTACTGATAATTTTGGGGTTTTCCTGTTCGGAGGAGCCTGTTGAAACTGTTTTTTTTGACCTGGATACGAGTGATGGGGTTTTTATCTCCTGTGAAGGGAATTTTATGTATGGAAATGGTTCGCTTTCGTTTTACAACCGCACCAACCAGCAGGCCACCAACCGTCTTTTTTATGCCCGTAACAATGCTCCCCTGGGCGATGTGGTTCAATCGCTTGCCGTCTACAACAATTCTTTATTTATTGTGGTTAATAATTCGGGGAAGATATATGTTGTGGATTCCGAAACGGTTGAGTTCCGCGATGTGATTACCGGTCTGACTTCTCCGCGTTATATTCATTTTGTTTCTGATGAGAAGGCTTATGTTTCGGATTTGTATGCCACCCATTTAACCCTGATTAATCCAATTACTTTTGAAAAGACAGGAAGAGTGGATTTGAATGGTCACACATCGGAAGAGATGGTCCGTTCAGGGAAATACCTTTTTGTTTCTGCATGGTCCGAACAATCGGTTATCCTGGTTGTCGACACGGAAACGGATCAACTGGCGCATGAAATAGAGGTTCCATATCAGCCGAAGTGGCTTGAGAAAGACAAGAACGGAAAACTGTGGGTTCTTTCGGAAGGGAACTATGATGATGATGGGGGAATTGATGAAGGACCCGCACTGAGCCGGATTGATCCCCTGACGTTTACCATTGAGCAGATTAATCGTTTCCCTTCATCATTACGCCCCTCTAATCTTGAGATGAATCCTGCCCGGGATTCCCTTTTCTTTATTCAGGGGGGAGTTCAAAAAATGGCGGTCGGGAGCCGTCATCTTCCCGATTCTGATTTTATTCCTGCCGGCGGCCGGCTGTTTTACAGTTTGGCCGTTGACCATTCCAACGGCGATATTTACGTGTCTGATGCCATTGATTACACCCAGGATGCCTTTGTCTACCGGTTTTCCTCCAATGGGGTCCCCGTGGACTCCTTCCGGGTAGGGATCAATCCTTCGGAGTTTTGGATGAAGTAAATTGATAAATTGATAAATTGATAAATTGTGGAATTGATGGGTTGATTTCGGGGATTATGGTGTGGGGGCGCAAAATTTTGCGTCCAACTTTGAAAGATGGAGGTGCAGATTTTTATGGAGAATTTGTCTGGTGGGAAATTGGGATTAAACACGAAGACGCTAAGGCACAAAGGAAGAGAATTTGCCTGGCGGTAAATTGGGGTTAAACACGAAGGCGCTGAGGCACAAAGGAGGATTATTTGCCTGGCGGCAAATGGTGGGGCACGGATTTCATGAATCATCACGAATTTGATTTGGATGGATATTGATTTTATGGCCGGTTTTGGTCATGGAAATGATTTTGGTGAGCGGGTTTGAGGGCCGTAAAATTATTCCTGGTGAATTTCTTTTTTATTACTCCTTCTTTTTTCATAAATTGTTATGATGAACCTGCAGAATAAATCGGAATCAATCAATGCGATGCTTTACGACCTGAGGGCCGAGTTTATGGTTTCGTGTTTGCTGGACGAGGGTATTCCTGCCAGGGATATCCTGACTTTTTTTGATGGCGTATTAAAACGGAAGTGGTCCACCGATGTTCATTATGCAGAGAAGGAGGTTTTTGAAAGCGGGAAAGAGGCTTTAACGCTGCATTTAAACCGGGCGGGGATTTATGATTCGTTGCCCGAGGCCCTTTTCCACCGTTTGTCGGGGAGCAGGGATGCAACGGGAGTGGATATGGCCAAAGAATCGATGGAGTTGAAAGCCGAGGAGAAACAGGCCCGCACTTTTTTCAGGCCCTTTGAGCATGAGATTTTTTTTCAGCGTGTCCGGGTGGCCTTGAAAGAGACCCGTGAATTCCAGGGGCTTTTTTCCGATTCTTTGAATGGTTTGGTGCCTGGTTTCTGGAAAACCGATAAGCGCATCCCTACGCGGTATGCTGGTAAATTGATTAAGGTCCTTCCTTTTGCCCATCAAATTGCCGGGAAGTATGACCTGACCGCCCAATGTCTTGAATTGATTCTTGAAGAAGAGGTTAAGGCAGAATATACCTGTGGTGAAATTGCAGAAAAGCCAGGCGATGAACGGGTTTTTTCCGGTGTTGAGGCAGGCCGCCTGGGCAAAAGCAAGCTCGGAACAGATTTTCTGACAGGATCTACTGCCTCCGGTTTTACCGGACGTATTTTATTTCGCATCGGGCCATTGAAGACCACGCGTCCGAATGATTTTTTCAAGGGCGGCCCGGCTGATCTTTTGTTGGGGTGTTTTTTTGATTTTTTTATTCCTGTTGAACTCGAGACGGAGGTGAAAGTACAGGTTGAAGCGTCGCAGCAAAAATTTGTTTTGAGCGGCGAAAATGAAACTGAGGAATCTCATCTCGGGTATAATACAGTGTTGTGACGATATTTCATGTTGTGAACCATTAAAACGAAATAAATGATGCCACCTAAATTGAAATTTCCCTCTGTGAACTGGGAAAACGGAATGAATATCAATAAAACGCATTTTATTCAACAGGAAAATGCCTTTACCGATGGATTAAATGACAGCCGGGCGGTTTTTCTGAACAACAAAAATTTCGGTTTGGTTCCTTTGAGCCCCGGCATGGAGGGTGCTTTTAAGATGACCATAAAGATCGACAATCACCATTTTCTGAAAGTTAAGGTATTTTGTTGCCGGGCGGTAACTCAGGGAGGCAGCCGGATTGAGATTCTGGATGAACATCAGTTACCTGAACTGGAACTGGATATCACTTCCGAGCTTGAGCAGGAAGCCCAGGGAGAAGGAGAGGATTATTTTATTCTCCTTACGGTTGATCCGTTTAACCGCCAACCCATTGGTGAACTTAATGCAGATGAGGATCCTCCACGCTATCCCTTTTCGATGCCTGGTTACAGGTTGCATATTATTTCCGAAAAGCAAATGGCCCTGGACGGAGGGTATCCCCACACTTTTTTTGCAGGGAAGTTAAAAATAGGTAAAGGAGGGCCTGAAATTTATGAAGATTACCTTCCTCCCTGTATGGAGGTAAAGAGCCATCCTCTTTTGATTGAATTTTCCCAATCGGTGGAAAAATTCTTCAGTCAACTGGAACTGAATTTATTGAGCATTATTCGCAAAATCAGGGAAAAAAAGCAGGATTCCAGCCTGCCGCAGTCCGTATTGGCATTGTCTGAGAATCTTCTTCAATACATCAGTACGCATCACTTGCGCCTGCGCTGGGAAATTCCCGACTTGCCCCCGGTTTATCTTTTTATGTTTATTGCCGGCGCAGCAAGGGTTATCCGGAATACCATTGACTCGAATACTGCCAGCAATAAAGAGGAGATGCTCAATTATTTTACCAATTGGTCTGAACTGAAGCAAGGGGATTTTGAAAAACTTTTGGTCTATTGCATCAATTTTGAATATAAACATTACGATATTCTTTTCAGTGTAGAACAATTTACCGAATTCATTCAGATATTGGCTCTCTTGTTTGACAAACTTGAATCGCTGGCCTATATCGGGAAAAAGAAAGAGACCAATATTTTTGTGAAGGAACAGAAAACAAAGCGGAGTTTTCTGGCCGACTAAGGATTGAAAACCATTTAAAAGGAATATGCCTGATTATCTTGACATACCTGTTTCCCTGAAGGAGATCATTCATCAAAAAGATGTTCACCGGGTTGATTTAGACCGTTCGATCCGGAATATGCTTCACCTGATTACAGTGACTTCTTATGATGAGGTAAAGCACGATCCGTTTTTTGGTACCGAGATTTCCAATTATGATTTTGAAAATATCTACAATGCTCATGCACTGAAAGAAGAATTGCGCAAATCCATTCTTCACTCCATTCGGAACAATGAAAAGCGATTGGTCAATGTTTCCATTGATTTGCAAATTGAGCAGGTAGAATTCGATACACGGGTGAATAAGAAGAGAGTAAAAACCCGCATCAGGATGACCATTTACGGGATTATTGATAAAACCAATGAACCTTTGGAACATCAGGAGATGTTTTTTATAGGCCCGCTGTCTTATTGAGTTAAAAACAGGGGCTGTAGATTTTAAGATAAAAATGAATAATCATGCCGATTGAAACCGTTGATTCGATAAAGCGAAGAATGATACGGAATGCTTCGAAGATATGGGGGTATCATGATGTTCAGGACATCAATTCATTTGATCCTGTTTTGGGATTGATGATGGGGGCCCTTGCTGAAGAGTTGCATGCCGTTTCGAGGGAGATCAATATTTCGGACGCCCGTGTTATCGATACCCTTCTTGAAGTATTGTTCTCACAAAATTTGTTTTCCCATTTTCCGGCTCACGGAGTTGTTTTGGCTCACCCTACGCAGCCGCGTGTTCCTGTCAGCGAAAATGTTCAGTTCTATTTGACGCGTGAGGTGCCCGGAACAGGGGGGAATGGTGAGCAATCGCTGAAAAAGAACATTTATTTTACCCCCATCGCCGATAGTATTTTGATCGATGGGGAAGTCCGGTATTTGATGGCTGGAAGCTATGTTTATGAAGTAGAAGGGCGCCTGAAAGAGATTATCGGGGAGGCTCCGAAGAATGTTCCCGCCAGCAATACCAGGTTGTTGTTCGGCATTCACATAAATTCTTTGGTTGAATTGCTCGATGGTCTCAGTCTATTTTTTTCATTTAAAAATATCCAGCCGGATGATCGTTTTTATCATTCATTGCATTCCGCCCGCTGGAAAATAAACGGGCAGGAAGTTGTTTTCCGGAATGGACTGGAAAAAGAGAGCACCGGTTTTGATTCTTCGCTTACCGCATTGATAAAAAAAGATGAAGATATTTCTTACCGGGCAGCCTGTTTTATCCATGATTTTCACCGGAAGAAATTTATGACGCTTGAACCAGGGAATTATCAGCGGTCCTCGCTATCGGTGAATGCTTTTCAGCCCCCTGCTCTTCAGGCGATTTTTCAGGATCAGAATCACGAAATATTTGATAAAGATATTTTATGGGTCGAGGCAGACTTGTCTCATCCCGTATCGTTTGATGCAATTAATGATCTGGTCATTTCCATAAACAGTTTTCCTGTTATGAACAGGGAGCTGGTTGAAAACACCCATTCGATAGTAAAAGGGATGAATGTCATTCCTTTGACAACGGATGATCTTTTTTTTGATGTGCGAAGGGTTACAGACAGCAAAGGAGACATCTACAGTCCGCGGGTATCGGCCGGCAGTGGTCCGGAGGAAAGCAACACGTATTATCTTCGTCAGGGGGGAGTAGCGCGTTTTGATTCGCGCGATGCCCGTGAGACGATTCGGCACCTGACCGGACTCGTCAGGGATGAAGCGGCTGCTTTTTCGGTAAAGGGGGCTGATTTGATTTCGCATGAATTAAAGCAGTTAGACCAGATACTTACCCGTTTGGAACACCGGATTGACGCTTCGGGAAATCCACATGGGCAGAATGCTTACCTTATCCTGGAGTCCGGTACAGAATACGAAAAGGTCCAGGTGCAGTTTTGGTCCATTGCAGGCGAGTTGGCCAATAACATCAGGCCCGGAAGCAAGTTGTCGGTATACCGGGGGGTGGACCTCGATGAAGAAAGAATAGCGTTATTGACGCCTACTGCCGGCGGCAGGCAGAAATTGTCGAAGGAAGACAAGCTCAATAAATTGCGGCGTTCCCTTTTATCCCGGGGCAGAATAGTTACGAAAGAGGATGTTAAAGCATTGTGTTATGAACTGTTTGGTGATCAACTGAAAAAAGTGGAAGTTAAAAAGGGGGTGAGCCTGGATTATTCCCCCGGGCGGGGCATGACCCGCACTCTCGATATTTTGCTTTATTTAAACGCCAAAGAGGAAATTCCTTCCGAAGATATCTGGCATAAGACAGAAAGTTTAAAAATAAAGCTAAAGGAGGAATCGGTTAATTTGATTCCCTACAGGGTATTTGTGAAATGATAATATTAGGAACATGAAACGAGCATGGCAAAATCTTGCCACTAAAAATAAACAATTATAAACACATGAAAATTCAAGTGAGGCATTTGACTGTTTTTCTGGCCATAATCTTTTTGGCCAAGATAGGAATCGCTCAGGAAAATTTTGCAACCAATATTTCGAAAAATGTTTCCGGGGATGAAAAGTTGCTTATCTCTTACGATATCGATCCTTCCGTTGATGCCAAATCGTTTACGGTGGTGTTGATTCTCACTTATGAGGGAGAGCAGATAAAAGCCTCCGCAGCGTACGGGGATGTGGGAGCCAATGTCAGTCCCGGGAAAGAAAAGGTCATTGTTTGGTATTATGAGGATGATTTTGACGGAGATATCGGGAATGTAAAAGTGGATGTTTTTGCTTATAAGGAGAATGAACCGCGGGCAATTTTTGAAATTGTTTCCACAGGCAACCGTGGTTATGCACCCTGCGAAGTTGTATTTTCCAACAAATCAACTTATGCTAATGAATTTGAGTGGAATTTTGGAGACCCCGGTTCCGGTCCATGGAATCTTTCTTTTGAAAGGGAGCCTACCCATGTTTATGAAAAAGGAGGAATTTATGCCATTACTTTGCTGGCGCGTAACACCCAGTCTAATCTCGAGAATAAGTATTATCATAGTATAGAGATAAAAGAGCACAAACCGACCATCGCCGGTTTTGAAATCAAGGGAAACAACCAGTTGGCTCCTGCCAATGTTAAATTCCGGAATACCTCTGAGAATGCCGACACGTATAAATGGGATTTTGGAGATCCCTCTTTCTGGAGGTCGAATGAATCGGATAAAAAGAATCCATCGCATAAATACAAAGATCCTGGCACTTATGCGGTTAAACTGATTGTAGGGAATAATTACAGTGGTTTGACGGATACCCTGGTTCAGGAGGTTATTGTTGAACAGGAGGTTGAAGCGGAGCCGGCATTTGATTTTACCCGGGCGTCAGAAACAGCTCCTTCAGCGGTCACTTTTAAAAACACCTCTGAAAACGCAGTGAGGTACCGGTGGGATTTTGGGGATCCAGCTTCAGGAGATGCCAATACATCGGAGGAAGCGAATCCGGTTCATATTTACAGAAATCCAGGCACTTATAGAGTTAAGCTTTCTGCCTGGTCCAAAGGAGGAGATGATCCGGCCAACTTTTCAGAAGAGGTTACCATCAATGAACTTCCCCAGCCCCCCGAGGCACGTTTCACCATTGATAACAACCGGGTTTTGGGACCGGCCACGATCATTTTCAGGAATACCTCCGAAAATGCGGATGCCTATTCATGGGATTTTGGTGATCCTGCCTCGGGAAACGAGAACACATCTATGCTTAAGGAGCCTGCACACACCTATCAGAAGCCCGGAACGTATAAGGTGGTTTTAGAGGCCTCGGGAAATGGTTTTAAGAACAAGAGCAGGACGATGCAGGAAGTGGTTATCCTTGGGGGGACCACATCGTCTGCCGATTTTAGCGCCCGTTTTATGATTGAAAACAATCATTCCCCCAGTCCGGCGATAATCAAATTCACTGATCAGTCGCAGGGGGCGCAGGTGTATTCCTGGAATTTTGGGGATGAAGGCTCGGAAGAAAACAGCTCCGATTTAAGAAATCCTGTTCACATTTATTCTAAACCAGGACGTTATGAGGTAACGCTGACCGTTGAGGATGGGGATGGCGATAAGTCTGAAGCGTTTACCGACGTTGTGGTAATAACGGAGCCTGCGGGTTCTGATGTAGAAACTGATGTAGAAACTGATGCAGAGCCGGTGGCAGATCCGGTGGCCCAATTCAGTTTTTCTGGTTTGGAAGAGCCTGCGCCGGTAGCCGTAGGGTTTTCGAATAACTCGATGAATGCCGATTCGTATGAATGGAATTTCGGGGATGCCTCAGCGGCCGACAATTCTTCCACTGAAGCAAATCCTTCACATGTCTATTCCAAACCAGGGAAATACCCGGTGATTTTAGTGGCCCGGAATACCAGCACCGGCAAAGAAGATGTGGTGGAAAAAACGGTGGTCGTTGCCAAAGCGCCCGAACCACCTGAGGCTGCTTTTGAAATGGCCTTTAACGGTGAAACGGTTCCTTTGGCGATCGATTTCAAGAATCAATCGGTCAATGCGGATGCTTACGAATGGAATTTTGGAGATTTTGACTCCGAAGAAAATGAATCCAATGCAAAAGAGCCCTCTCATATTTATCGCGTTCCAGGTGAGTATACCATTTCGTTAGTAGCCAAAAATAGTGCTACAGGGGAGTCCGGTGAAACATCGAGGGAGATCAGGTTGAGAAGTCCTCATTCCACTTTTGTGCGGTCGAAGGAACTGGGCCGGAAAGGCCGGAGTGTTGATGCCGTTGTACAGGCTGGTGATGATAAATTAGTGGCATTTATTACGGGGGATGACCAGGAATCGGAGGTTTTCGTTTTGAACGGAGAGGGTAAGGTTGAAAAAGAGAAGAAGCTTGATTACCATGTGTATGATGTTATTCAGGATGAGAAAGAAGAGGCGATTATTATGGTTGGAGTGGATGGAGATGAAAGGCTGATTCTTCAGCATCTGAGCAATGATTTAAACCTGCGGGACCCGGTATTTTTCCAGGTTCAAAAGGATTTTAAAACGGATTTTGCAACTCCGGCTCTTGCGCTGAGCAGGACCAATGAAATTGGTGTTGTGGCCAATACGTTGAATGACAGGTATCCGATTGATATTTTATTTCAGAAGGCGGATAAATCCGGAAGGATCATTTCGCTAATTGACCGTACGTTTAAGTATGTGGGCACGAAGCTTGTGAAAGACCTTGTTCCCACCAGGGACGGGGGTTTTGCACTCACCGGATACTGGCAGGAAGACGATCGGTCACCGTGGCTTATTCTTTTTGGAAAGATTGACCGAAGGGGGCACGGAGAAATGCACCTTATTCGTTCTGAAATGAATATACTGGGGTGCAGCATTGAGGAATCTTATCAGGATGGGTTTGCGATTCTCAGGGCCAGGGAGGGAGTCGATAACAAGGACCTTTATGAATTGAGCTTTATTTTAATCGACAGCAAAGGAGGCCCCACCGACTGTGCCACAAGTTTACCCTGTTCCATCAAAAAGGAAGATATTTTGACCTATAATCCACGAATGATAAAGGAGAAGGGCGGATACCTCATTGCAAGTCATGGTTTTAATGGTATGGATTATGATATTTCACTCTTCTGGATTGATACAACAGGTCATATTTTGAAGCGATACGAAGTTTTGCAGATTCCGGGTGATCAGTTTGTAAAGGATTTAAGCCCTTTGGAAGGTGGAGGGTACCTTATTTCCGGAACGCAAAGAGTGGATGGCGGGCAGCAGGCATTGGTCATTAAAACCGATCCGTTTGGAAAATTAAATCCGGCAGATTAGAAAAAGTTCTTGTTTTCCGGGGAGGAGACCAGGGAAAACAGCCCTTGTTTTTTGAGCAATCCGTTTAGCCTGGTGCCGTAACTCCGGTAATTTCTGTTTATGAGGCGGACCAGTGATAATAAACTTTGTTCAGTTTCCATTTTTTCGCCGGTCCCTGAATTTTCTGATCATGTGCATTCTGAATTCACTTTCAGCTTTATAGAGACGTAATACTTTTTGAGGTGGGAGGATATCCAGGAATTTTTCATTGAATTCCATCATTAAATCGGCTTCTGTTTTCCAGCTTCCTGCAAACTCCCGGGTAAGTTGGGTTATTTTTTCCTCCGATATGGATTCTTCAGCTCCCCTGACTTTTTCTTCCAGTTCACGGCGCATTTTTTGGGCCTCCCATCTTTCTTTTTCCAGTTGGTTGTAAACGGGCCAGAATTTTTGGGCTTCTTCGGGAGTGAGGTCCAGTTCTGAGGTTAAGAAGGCGATTTTTTCGGAACGGTATTTTTCCCATTTGTCCTGATGCTTCTTGTCGAAGCCCTGGGCATTTACAGATACAGATGCAATCATTAGAAAAATGAAAAATGCTATTATTTTTTTCATGACGTATTAATAATCGGTTTCTAAAAAAATTTCATAATCGGAAATATTGGCGCTTAAATAGTTCATCAGTTCCTCGTCATTCAGGCTTTGCTCATCCGGGGTATCTTCTATTAAAGCAAAGAAATCTGTTTCATCCATTTTTTCCATAAGTGATAAATACTTGTCTTCTTCGCTGATTTCTATTTCTATCTCAACGGGGGAGCTGGTTTTGGCCAGGTACCCGGGCAGGAAAGACTTTAGGGGCCAGTAAACAAGCATCATGATAAGGATAAAGCTCGCTGCAAGTCCGAGGGCAGGTTTTAATATGCGAATGACTTTGTTTTTCTTTTGGGGAACCCTTGTTTTTTCGGCTTGAATTTTTTCCTGAAGCCGGGAAGAAAAATCGTCAAAATAATTATCGGGAGTAGTAAAAGGCTGCTCCTTCTTCATTTTTGATAATTTGGGTACACTGTTTTTCAGTTCGTTCATCTCTTCCATTTTTTTCTTTGACTTTGAAATGACAAAATAGTTTAATGGTTGTTCAATAGTCAATATTCCTAAGGTATTCTTCAATCTTTCGAGCCGCATGGTGGTAGGAAGCTTTCAGTGCGCCTACCGATGTATCCAGAATTCCAGACATTTCTTCATATTTAATTTCATCAAAATATTTCATATTAAAAACGATGCGTTGTTTTTCGGGCAACTTCAGAATGGCCTCCTGGAGTTTCATTTGAATTTTATCTCCTTCAAAATAAGGATCGGTCATCAGGTTCTCCATTAGGGTTTCACTTACATCATTGAGCGGAAGAAAACTTTTTTTCTTTTTGGCATTGATAAAGGTAATCGATTCATTGGTTGCAATCCGGTAGAGCCAGGTAAAAAGGCTCGAATCACCCCGAAAATTGTCTGCGTTTTTCCATATTTTTATGAAGGTATTTTGCAACACATCATCGGCATCTTCGTGGTTCATAACGATTTTACGAATGTGCCAGTACAACCGCTCCTGGTATTCTTTTACCAACCGGTGAAAAGCAAGGTCTTTGGTCTCCTCCTGCTTTAATTCGGCAATTAGCTCGCGGTCATTGTTATCCATAGAAATCTATTTGACAGTAGGACCCAAAAAAAACAGAAAGGTTTAACCGTCTTTCAAATTCTGAAGGCGAGTCCCTCTTTTACAAGTTGGTGGTACCTATCGGGATGGAAAGCGTACAATTTAGCAGCCCTGTGAGGTACATTGGCTTGTTTTTTACCTGTATCGGTGAGGAGACCCATTTTCAGGATTTTTTTCCGGAAATTCCGGGTATCCAGATTTTTCCCCAAAATAAGTTCGTAAAGGGTTTGCAGTTGGGTGAGTGTGAATTTTTCCTGAAGCAGGTGAAAACCAATGGGGTAGTATCTGACATCTTCTCTGAGTTTTTGGAGTGCTTCCTGAATGATCTCCGGGATGTCAAAACCAACCTCGGGAAGGTTCTCGATATCAAACCATTGAACTGATTTGGCCAGAGGGGAAGATTTTAAATCGTGGTAATCGGGATTGATGAGGGCATAATAAACAACAGTCAGTACCCGGCAATAAGGGACCCGTTTCACTGCACCAAATGTTTTTAGTTGTTTCAGAAAAACACCATCGAATCCGGTGGTCACCTGCAATAATTTTTTGGCGTATTCATCGAGCCCTTCTTCA
>CAYTDH010000068.1:0-13843 GCA_964436325.1 uncultured Tangfeifania sp. | reverse complement strand
CAGTCATATTCATTTTTCTGTTTTCCTGTTCACCCGGAGAAAGATTTCCGGAGTTGCAAACCAAAAAAGTCGATCCTGAAAATATAACCTTAAAAAGTGTTGATTTTATTGTCTCCGCAAAAACGAATGATTCAACATTTACAGGAGATACGATTTCGCCTGGTCTCGATTCACTGGTTGTTTTTCGGGACGCTTATGCAACCAAAGTTCCCCGCTTCAGTTTGGTCTCTTTTCAAAAGCGATGGGAGGACTTTAATGCCATTATATCTGACCAGCCCCTGGATAAAGGGTCAGCAATGCAGTGGTTTCAATCTACGGGGCTGCTTTTCCGGTTAACCGGAGAGGCCCGGTATATGGAAGAAATGGAACGGATGGTTGTTGATTTTCTCAGTGATGCTGTAACCGAACAGGAACTGAGAAGGATTATTGAACCTTATATTTTTACCCGGAATGTGGATCATCTGCATCTTAATTTTTTTATGCCTTCTGAGATTCAATTTTTACACTCGCTGGGCGGGAAGGTGAGAATTAAACAGGAAAAGGGTTATTCCAAAGGGAAAGTGCGCTTAACCATTGAAATGGAAAAAAAACGTTACATGGAGTTATTTGTGCGCGTTCCTTCCGGAATCAAAAAACCATTGGTAACTGTTAAAGAGGTTAAATATCTGGCACCACCGGGAGGATATTGCAAAGTGGCAAAAAACTGGAAGGATGGAGATGTTGTTGAAATTGATTTTTCGCGGTAAAAACAAGAAAAAAATTCGGGTATAATAGAAATCGAAGGGCTGTGGTTTTATTGCGAGCCTAATTATCCGTTAAATAAAGTAAATTTCCATATTGATTTTGTATTTTTATTCCAAAAATTGACAGTAAAAATATGAAAACACTAGCACTGACCGTTTTAGTTGCACTTTTAGCATCGTGTACAACAACCATCAAAAAAGAAATTGAGATGTCTTATTCCAGCGAAGATTTTGAAGGAGTTATCAATGGGAAAACGACCCGAATGTTTAAAATGGAAAACAGCAACGGGGTGATTGTTACCCTGACCAATTATGGAGCAAAAATTATCTCTGTTTATGCTCCAGACAAAGAGGGGAATTTTGCTGATGTGGTTCTGGGATTTAATTCCATTGAGGATTATCAGCAATATGGTGCAAGTCATGGAGCCGTTGTGGGACCGTTTGCCAATCGCATTGCCAATGCCAGCTTTACCATTGACGGCGAAACCTATAATCTTCCTGTGAATAACGGAGATGCCTGTTTGCATTCGGGACCGGATAGCTGGTACCGGAAAGTATGGGATTATGAAAAAAACGGAAATGTGACCACCTTTTCTCTTGAAAGTGCTGACGGGGAGTTTGGATTTCCGGGAAACAAAACCGTAGAAGTAACTTATACCCTGACTGATGATAATGAGTTAAAAATTGATTATGAGGTTACTGCGGATAAGGCCTGTCCCATAAACGTTACCAACCATAGTTATTTTAACCTGAAAGGAGAAGGCAACGGGAAGATATTGGATCATGTTTTGGTTATTGATGCCGACACATCTACTCCGGTTGATGAAGAGATGATCCCCACAGGTGAGATTGTTGATATTACCGGAACTCCGCTTGATTTTACTTCGCCTCATTCTATTGGCGAGCGGATTGATGCCGATCATCCCCAAATGAATTATGCTTATGGGTATGATTTCAATTATGTTTTGAATAAAGAACCCGGAGAACTCGCTTTTGCTGCCAGTGCCTTCGAGCCCGAGAGCGGCCGGTATATGGAAGTCTTCACTACTGAACCCGGGGTTCAGCTTTATACAGGAAATCATTTGAAAGGAACAGAAATCGGGAACAGTGGAGTTGCGTATTCCGAGCGCACCGGATTTTGCCTGGAAACCCAGCATTTCCCGGATAGCCCTAATAAACCCGGTTTTCCTTCTACTCTTGTTCATCCGGGAGAAGTCTATAAATCGACAACCATTTATAAGTTTTCGGTGAAAGAATAAGGGGTATTGCCTTGCATTCAGAGGTTGTGTTTTTCGAGTTAAACACAGCTTTTTTTTGCTTTTCGTTTGATATCCATAAATCCGAAGAGGGTATTCTTTTTGGTAATAAAAAAATAAGACTCAAAAAGGAAATCAGAAATGACAGATTAAGAAAGGATATCCAATTTTTTTTTACTACTCACTTCAGGGAATAATTTCATTCCGGTTTTCGTTGTTTTTCTTTATCAGGTCTGAATTTTTCGTACTTTAGCAACCGTTAAGTAGTGAATCAACAGGACAAAGAAACACATGCAAAAGAAAGTAGTTGTCATTACAGGTGCATCTTCGGGAATAGGAAAGGCCCTGGCTGAAAAGTATGCTGCTGAAGGGTGGAGCCTCGTTTTAGGGGCACGGCGTATCGATCGATTACAGGAATTGCAGAATAAACTCACCGGTTCTGAGGTGCTGGCCATAAAAACTGACGTTACCCAGGAAGCCGATTGTCAAAACCTGATCGAAAAAGGAGTGGAAAAATTTGGGCGGATAGATGTTCTTATAAACAATGCCGGCATCTCCATGCGTGCTTTGTTTAATGAAACCGATTTGGAGGTCATGCGACGGGTTATGGATGTGAACTATTGGGGGACAGTTCATTGTACGAAGTATGCTCTGCCCTGGCTTCTGAAGGTTAAGGGCTCTTTGGTTGGAGTTATTTCGGTGGGTGGCTATATCGGCCTGCCGGGCAGAACCGGTTATTCCGCTTCAAAATTTGCCGTCCGCGGCTTTTTGGAGACGGTTCGTGTTGAAAACCTCAAATCTGGATTGCATGTTTTGATTTCAGCCCCTGGATTTACTGCTTCGGAAATACGAAAGTCAGCGCTTACTTCCAATGGAAATTCGCAGGGGGAAACCCCCAGAAACGAGAATAAGATGATGTCGGCAGAGGAATGTGCATTCCATATTTATAATGCCGTGGAAAAACGAAAACGTCAGTTGGTGCTTACTTTCCTTGAAGGGAAATTCACGGTTTTTCTTTCTAAATTTGTCCCCCGCTTTGTGGAAAGAATGTCCTATAAAATGTTTGCAGGAGAGCCCGATTCTCCCTTGAAATAGTAGAAAAATTATGGAAGAGTTATCAATTGGAACACGGGTGGAACATCCCCGTTATGGCGAAGGAATTATAAGTAAAAATAACCTGACTGCCTATGAAATCTTTTTTGAAAAGGGCGGGAAAGTGGAAATTACCAAAAGGAATACCGATTTAAGTGTTCTCCAGAAGAATGAAGAGGCTGGACCCCGGCAGGGGATCAACCTCCGGGAAATTGAAGAGGTTATGCGGTATGTTCTCGATGAGTATGGAGCACTGAATGAGGTGGTCCCCCTGGGTGAAAAATGGAAGGGGGGAACCTTACTGCTGCAGCCTGCAAATGCGGATTTAAAACCCAAAGAGATTCCCGTGGAAGTTTTTTTTCACAAGGTAGTTATGCTGCGCGACCGTTTGCGGGTGCTGGAGCAGAATATAAACAGTAACAAAGAACTTTCGGATGAAGAAAAGGTGAATCTCCAGCAGTACATTACACGTGCGTATGGTTCTTTAACAACCTTTAATGTCCTCTTTGCAGAAAAAGAGCACTATTTTTCAGGATCAAAATCCGGAGAAAAATGAAACAGATATTGATGATAGTATTCATTTCAGTAATGGTGACCACTTTACAAGCTCAGGACTTTACCTTAAACGTTTGGCCAGAAGGGGCCCCCAACCATAATGGAATGAATGAACCGGAAGAAGAATTTGAAGGAAAGCGGGTACGCAATGTTTCAGAAGCTCAAATCTATGTTTATTTGCCGGATAAAGAAATCAATACGGGGGCAGCCGTAGTTATTTGTCCCGGGGGAGGGTATGTGATTGAAGCGATGGATCATGAAGGATATCAAATGGCCGAGTGGTTGCGTGATCGGGGCGTTGCAGGCATTGTCCTGAAATACCGGCTTCCTTACGGCAATCATGAAATTCCCTCCGGGGATGCCCGACGTGCCATCAGGCTGGTGCGTTTGAATGCTCCGGAGTGGGGAATCGATACGGCAAAGATTGGCATCGCGGGGTCTTCAGCAGGAGGCCACCTGGCTTCTACTGTGGGTACCTGGTTTGATTATGGGAACAGCGAAAGCAATGTGGCAGTTGAAAGAATGAGTTGCCGGCCCGATTTTATGCTTTTGCTTTATCCGGTGATTACGTTCAGAGAGGAATTCGGGCACATGGGGTCAAGGCGAAACCTGATCGGTGAGGGAAATAACTGGAAGCTGGTACAGGAATACTCCAATGAAATGCATGTCTCCCCGCAGACTCCCCCCACTTTCCTGGTTTTGGCTGATGATGATACAGGTGTCGTTCCACGAAATTCGGTGGAGTTTTATTTGGCCCTCAAAGAAAACAGAGTGCCTGCCGAAATGCATATTTTCAGTAAAGGAGGCCATGGATTCGGAATGAAAAAAACGGAACTGCCCGTTGACCAGTGGCCGGATTTGTTTTATCAATGGCTGAAAACAACCGAAATTATTCCTTAGATGCCAACAACCCATCCGCTCAACGTTTTTGATTTTTGTCCCCGGTGTGGACAGGAAGGCTTTCAAAAATCGGACGAAAAATCATTGAAATGTACCCGCTGCGGTTTTCATTTATTTGTGAATGCTGCAGCCGCTGTTGCAGCTTTAATCACCGACGGGCAGGGACGCTTATTGCTTACTACCCGCGGCGTGGAACCCGGTTACGGTAAATTGGATTTGCCGGGGGGGTTTATTGATCCCGGGGAATCGGCCGAGAATGCAGTAGCGCGTGAATTGGATGAAGAACTCGGATTAAATGTCAAGTCTTTAAGCTATTTGGGATCCGCTCCGAATGAATACATTTTTTCGGAGTTAAGTGTTTTTACCCTGGATATGGCTTTTGGTGTTGTCCCCAAATCCCTGAATGGCCTGAAACCCATGGATGATATTCTGGGATACCGTTTTTATGCAGCTCATGAGATAGATTACTCCAAAATACCTGCTCCCTCGATTCAATTATTTGTTAAACAATTTTTTCAGGAATGAACGAAATACGAAACCGCATTCATGCCATGCGCATTGAGATGCTCAACCGGAATCTGGATGCCTGGTACATTTCGGGTACCGACCCTCATGGCAGTGAATATTTACCTGCACACTGGGAAACCCGGGCTTTTATATCCGGTTTTACAGGATCATATGGTTTGGTGATAATTACCCAGGAGGATGCCGGTCTTTGGACTGATTCAAGGTATTTTATTCAGGCTGCAGAGGAATTAAAAGGTTCGGGAGTTAAATTGTTTCCCTTGCGCGTGCCCCGTGCCCTGGCACCCGAACAATGGCTGGTTAAACAACTGAAGGCTGGAAGCAGAGTGGGAGTGGACCCTCAAACCGTATCGGTGAATGTTTACCGGAAACTAAGCGACGTGCTCAGTGATGGAAGTATTGAACTTATTAACACTCCCGACTTTTTTGAAAAGATATGGGAAGATCGTCCGGTGATTCCTCATGACCGGATCTTTGAACTGGCTCCTGTCTATGCCGGGCTCACCCGGAAGGAAAAGAAGGATTTATTGCTGACACACCTCAGAAAGTTCAATGCAGATTACCAGGTAATCACTTCTTTGGATGAACTGGCCTGGTTTTTTAATCTCCGTGGAACCGATATTCCATATAACCCGGTATTTACAGGATACGCCCTGGCGGGAAAAAGTGAGACCGTTTTATTTGTTGAACGGGGAAAATTGTCCTCTGCCCTTTCAGCAACTTTTCAAAAAGAAAATATCAGAATTGAAATGTATTCCCGGTTCCTTCCCGGGCTCACCTCATTGAAAAACAAAACGATACTGCTCGATCCCTCAACATGCAATCAGGCCATTTGGGATGCTCTTCATCGGAAAAATGAAATAAGGGAAAAACCTTCTCCGGTGGCCTCCCTGAAAGCCTGTAAGAATAAAGCCGAGCTCAGTGGTTTTCGTGAGGCCATGAAGAAGGACGGTGTGGCCCTGGTTGAATTTCTGTATTGGCTGAAAAACAATGTTCAAAAGGAAGATATAACTGAATATACTGCAGGAGAAAAAATTGCAGCTTTTCGTCGTAAGCAAAAAGATTATCAGGGTGAAAGCTTTCCCCCAATCGTAGGTTATAAGGAGCACGGTGCCATTGTTCATCTGAGTTCCGGCCCGGTGAATGCCCTCCAGATCTTGCCCGAAGGGATTTTGCTTTTCGATTCGGGAGGACATTATCTGCAAGGCACAACCGATATTACAAGGACGGTATCACTGGGGAAAGTATCGGAAAAGCAAAAGACAGATTTCACCCTGGTTTTAAAAGGAATGATTGCCCTCACCCAGGCCGTTTTTCCCGAGGGAACGCCCGGATGCAATCTTGATGTATTGGCCCGTAGGGCTCTATGGGAACATGGACTCAATTACGGGCATGGCACCGGACATGGTGTAGGCCATTTTTTAAATGTTCACGAAGGCCCGGTTTCTGTGCGCCAGGAAGTGAATCCGCTTCCTTTGAGTCCAGGTATGGTTTTATCCAATGAACCAGGTCTTTATCGTGAAGGGGAATATGGCATCCGGTGCGAAAATATGATGGTTTGTGTGGAAAAGGAGGAGACTTCATTTGGTCGCTTCCTGGCCTTTGAAACGCTCTCGCTTTGTCCGTTCGACACTTCTCTGCTCAATAAAAGGTTATTAACTCCCGGCGAGATAGAATGGATTAACCTTTATCATCAACGGGTACGGGAAGAGTTGATGCCGGCGTTACCGGAAGAGCTTAAGCCCTTCCTGGTTGATCTTACACGGGAAATTTTGTAATCCTGCGAATCGAAATCAGGATTTTTTGAGTATATTGTTGGGTTCTTAAAAAAATGAAACCAGATGAACCAAACAAAAAAAGCTACTGATTTCGTGTCGCGCCGGAATTTTATCCGTACCACTGCGACCGCAGCCATTGCTGCACCCTGGATTTTGAAATCCTGCACTTCCGGAGATTCCCAGGGAATCCTGAATCATGCCTGCATTGGCGTTGGTGGCATGGGTTGGGGAGATCTCCAGCAATTTAAAAGCCATCCGAATGTTCGCATCTCCGCTTTGTGTGATGTGGATACCACCCGGCTGAAGAAAGCTGCTGAGTTGGTCCCCGAAGCACGCACCTATACCGACTGGAGGGAACTTCTCAGGCAGGAAGCCGGACAATTGGATTCAGTTAATGTAACCGTTCCGGACCACAATCATTTCCCCATTGCCTGGCAGGCCATCAGGGAGGGGCTCCACGTGTATTGCCAGAAACCCATGTGCCATGATGTTGCTGAAGTTCGCAAGCTTACAGAAGCTTCAACAGAACATGGGGTAATTACGCAGTTGGGAACACAGCATGCCTCATCAGCCAATGATCGGCAGGCTGTTCTCCGGCTGAAGGAGGGGGTTGTGGGCAAAGTGAAACATATTTATCTCTGTTCCAACCGGCCCGGAGCTATTGAAAATTACCGGCTTCCGGGACCGCGCCCCGAGGAGGGACAGGCTCCCCCTGCCGATTTGAACTGGGACCTTTGGATAGGCACTGCTCCGGAGCGTCCCTACGCCCCTGAGATTTATCATCCCATGTTATGGCGATCATGGCTGGACTTTGGTACCGGCTGGTCAGGGGATATTGGTTGCCATATTTTTGATGCCGTTTGGAAAGGGCTGAATCTTAAACCGCCCAAAACAGTTATTGCCGAGGTTCAGGAGTCCTGGGCTCAATCCCCTGCGCGAAGAGCAGATGCATGGCCCCAAAGCAATCATATTACCTGGATTTTTCCGGGCAATGACCTTACCGAATCCCGGGAATTGCCCATCGAATGGTTCGATGGCAACTTTTTTCCGCCAAAGGAAATTATGGACCTGTTTGACGGTGATGTTTATCCGCCTGAATCGGCCATGATTGTCGGAACGGAAGGGGCTTTGCTTGTGCAGCATGGTGGGGGACAGGTTTTGTTGCCCCGCGACAAATTTGCCCGTGAAAAGCTCCCTGAAATGGAAGACGGCAATCATTATCATCACTTTGTGGATGCCTGCCTGGGAGGAGAAAATACCGCCTCGCATTTTGCCCAAAGCGGGCCGATGACGGAGGCGATTCTTCTTGGAACGGTTGCGCTGCGGATGCCCGGTCAGCTGCTTGAATGGGATTCGGGGAAAATGGAATTTCCCAATGCTCCCGGTGCCAATGCTTATATTCGACGTACATACCGGGATGGTTGGAATATCGCAGGCTTTTGAGTCTTTTGGAGAATTTCAACAGTTTGGGATTTCCCATATGATATTTACACCCGTTTTTTCCCTTTTTTTGAAAAAGAAACAAACAGGAGCAGCCCGTTCAACAGAAAGGAAAAGATAATAATCAGGTTTCCGGGAAGGGAGTCAAAAAAAATCTCCACCAATTTGCCTCCAAGGGCTGTTAATCCGCCTGCCAGAATGGCTGCTGTAAGTTGGCTTTTTACGATACGTAAACGAAGAAGCCCGGCAAGCATCGGAACAACAAAGGCTCCCGAAAAAAAGGTGAGGGCCAGCAGTAAGGATTGCAATATTGAAGTTACGAACAGAGCAATGATAATGCTTGTACCTCCCAGGACAATAATCAGGTAGCGGGTTAAGAGCAGCGATTTTTTTTTATCCGGGTTTCCTGAGAGCAACTCGCTTAAAATGAGTGAGGAGGTAAGCAGTGTTGTGTCTGCTGAGGACATAACTGCCGATAACAGCGCCGCCAGGAAAAGTCCGTAAAACCAATCGGGCAAAAGGGTCCGGGCAAATGAGATGATTTCCGAATTGCCCGTTTCTCCGGAATAAATGCCCAGATGCGTGAGCAAAAAGGAGATGGGAATTAGAATAACGGCTACAATCAAAATACTCCGAGTGGCCGTTTTTTCATTTTTTGCACAAAAAACGCGGGAATAGATGTCGGGGCCAACCACAAAAGTTACCGAGTAGGTAAGGATGAGAATGATTAAATCAAGGCCGGAAAAAGAAGCGTTGAACAGCGGCGAAGTACTTAAAGACCTGAAACTTTCTCCCCCTGTTTTTTGCATTATAGCCACCGTGAGGACGGACAAGCCGAAAATGATCAGAACCGATTGCAGCGTGTCGGTTTTCAGAATACTCAACTGTCCGCCAACCAACGTATAAAAAATGAAGACTGTACCGGAAAGGATGGCTGCCTGGTTATAACTTATGATTTCCAGACCGCCGATAATTTTGGCTGCTGCAATAATCTGGGCTGAAACAATTCCCAGCCATGCCAGGGGAATGATTAGGGAGGCAATGAATTCAGCCTTTTTGCCAAAAAAGTGACCCAGTAATTCGGGGAGTGTATATTTTCCGTAACGCCTTACATATTTGGCAAGAGGAGCCAGAACACCCAGGCCCAGTGCAGCACAAAACAAAAACCATAAAGCAGGCCAGCCCGTCTCCTGGCTCAGTTCAATGGTGCCCAGTATGGCTGACCCACCTAATATAGTAGCCAGCAAACTGCCTGAGACCGGCAGCATCCCTGCCCTTTTTCCTGCTACATAATAGTCAGATGGTGTTTTTATTCTGAAAGCGGAATAAATGCCAATGAGCAGAATGAGTGTAAAATAGAGGATAATGATGACAACTGGTTGCATGACAAGCGTAATTTTGGAAGGGCAAATATCGAAATTTCTGATTCAATATTCTATTTTTGTTCATTAAATAAACATATGAAGTATGAAGTCCTTATTTTATGTCCTTCCCCTATTGTTCATTTTCAATAGTTGTAAATTTAAACAAGATGTTATGCCACCCGTTGCTAAAAAAATTCCCAAAGAACTGACGACTCACGGTCATACCCGGATTGATAATTATTATTGGATGAATGATCGGGATAATCCCGAAGTGATAGCACATCTGAGTGCTGAGAATGCCTGGAAAGATGCTGCGATGAAAAATACCGAGGAGCTTCAGGCGGATTTGTTCGATGAAATAAAATCGAAGATCAAGCAGGAAGATGAGTCGGTTCCCTATTGGAAAAATGGTTACTATTATTATACCCGGACCATTCCCGAAAAAGAGTATTATTTGGTTTGCCGCAAAAAGGGTTCGCTTGATGCCGAAGAGGAAGTTATGCTCGATGTGAATGAAATGGCGGCGGGGCATGAATATTTTCAACTGGGAGGGACTGCAGTAAGTCCGGATAATCAGTTTCTGGCTTATGGAGTGGACACAGTTAGCCGGCGGAAATACACGATTTATTTCAAAAACCTGGAGACAGGTGAAATACTGGAAGACGCCATTCCTTTAACAACCGGAGGGGCCACCTGGGCTAACGATAATAAAACGGTGTATTATGTATTAAAAGATGATGTTACCCTGCGGTCAGAGCGAATTATGAAACATGTGCTGGGGACGCCCGAATCGGAGGATGATGAGGTTTTTTATGAAGCGGACGAGACTTTTTCAACGTTTATTTACAAAACCAAATCCGAAAAGTTTTTAATCATCGGGAGTGAGAGTACGTTAACTTCTGAATACCGTTTCCTGGATGCCGGTAACCCGGAGGGAGAGTTCCGGGTTATTCAGCCCCGCACCCGCGGGCTGGAATACCAGGTGGACCACTTCATGGATCATTTTTATATTCGCACAAACCTCAATGCTCTCAACTTCAGGCTGATGAAAACCCCGGTAGAAGCTACTGAAACCGACAACTGGGAGGAAGTTATTGCACACCGGGAGGAGGTTTATCTTTCAGACTTTGAAATTTTTAAAAATTACCTTGTTGTTTCCGAGCGAAAAGAGGGCCTCATGCAGTTGCGGGTTTTGCCATGGGAAGAAAGTGATGGGTACTATATTAAATTTGAGGAAGATGTATATACCGCACGTCCCCAGGTAAATATGGAATTCGATACCGAAATCCTACGTTTCAGCTATACTTCACTGACCACCCCAAGTTCGGTTTTTGATTACAACATGCGCACCCGTGAACGTACCTTAATGAAAGAGGAGGAGATTTTAGGGGAATTCGACAAGGAAAATTATGAAACCAAACGCATTTATGCTCCTGCCCGCGATGGAAAAATGATTCCCATGTCACTGGTTTATCGCAAAGGAATGAAAAGAAACCGCGATAATCCGGCATTACTCTATGGATATGGTTCTTATGGGTTCACAATCGATCCAACCTTCAGGCTTTCGATCCTGCCTTTGCTTGACCGGGGATTTGTTTACGCCATTGCTCATATTCGCGGGGGACAGGTAAAGGGCCGTGCCTGGTATGAAGATGGAAAACTGCTGAATAAGATGAATACGTTTACCGATTTTAATGATTGTGCTCAGCATTTAATCGATGAAGAATATACCCGGGAGGAAAAACTATTTGCAAAAGGCGGAAGTGCCGGCGGACTGTTGATGGGGGCTTCCATGAACCTCCAGCCCGGATTGTACAAGGGGATAATTGCCAATGTGCCTTTTGTGGATGTGGTGACGACCATGCTCGATGAGAGCATTCCGCTTACGACCAGTGAGTTCGACGAATGGGGGAATCCGAAGATTGAAAAATATTATTACTACATGCTTTCCTATTCTCCTTATGACAATGTGGAAGCTAAAGATTATCCTGCACTGCTTGTTACCACCGGTCTGCATGACTCACAGGTACAATACTGGGAGCCCGCCAAATGGGTGGCTAAACTGCGTGAAATGAAGACCGACGATAACCCCCTTCTTTTTCATATCAATATGGACTATGGCCATGGTGGTGCTTCAGGGCGATTTCAGTGGATTAAAGATACCGCCCTGGAGTATGCCTTTATTTTGGATTTGCTTTAAATCGGTTTATGAATTATTCCGGGATGAAAGGAGAGACCGGTTATACCTAAAAGCCATCGATTATTATTTGAAGTCTGGAGCGGAGGAGACGGCAAAAAAGATCATCAATGACTACAAAAAAACAGATTTAACCCTTTTTTACAAAATTCTTTTAAGCTGGAGAGAAGTAGTTGTTATATTCCACTGATTTTAGTATTTTACACTTCCTTTTTACCAGGGAACAGGGATTTTAATTCTTTTGCACCTATTGGATTGGAAAGTTAGACTATCGTAACAAGATAAAATTTGAATTTGTGTTGTGCAACATTATCGGGCACTCCAAAAAATGGTTATTTTTGTAATATCCGTGTTCGTACACGGAAGATAGAATTTTAAAAGTGAGTCAGGGCAAAAGAGTGTAATCACGGGCATGAAAGATGGAGTTGCAGGTAATAAAATAAAGACGGATTCCTTGCCATGCAGGCATTGAATGCGTTAAACCATAAAAATCTTAATACGATGAAAAAAAGCTTAATTTTATTTTCGTTTGTTTTATTAATGAACGGATTGGTCTTCGGTCAAAACGGAGGTTGGACAAGTCTTTTCAATGGAAATGATTTATCCGGTTGGAAACAACTCAACGGGGAGGCGAAATATGAAGTTGTTGACGGTATGATTGTCGGAACTACGGTTGCGAATACTCCCAATTCCTTTCTTTGTACAGAAAAAGATTATTCAGATTTTATCTTTGAAGTGGAATTGCTTGTGGAAGAGAATATGAATTCAGGAATTCAGTTCCGCAGTGAAAGCAAGCCCGATTACATGAATGGCCGTGTTCACGGTTATCAATGTGAAGTGGATCCATCAGATCGGGCATGGAGTGCCGGGATTTATGATGAAGCACGCCGGGGATGGCTGTATCCGCTTACCCTGAATCCTGAAGCGCGGCCGGCCCTGAAAATGGGCGAATGGAACCATTACCGCATTGAGTGCATCGGCAATTCCATGAAGACATGGTTGAATGGTGTTCCGGCTGCTCATCTTATTGATGATATGACTCCCGAAGGTTTTATCGCGCTGCAGGTTCATGGAATTGGCAATAATAAAGAACGCGAAGGCCAGCAGATCAAGTGGAAAAATATCCGCATTAAAACCAAAAATTTAAAACCGTCGCCCAATGAGGGAATCTATGTCGTAAACCTTATTCCCAATAATTTGAGCGATGCTGAAGCCACCCAGGGATATGAGCTTCTTTTCGACGGGAAATCTGCACAGAACTTCAAAAGCGTAAAAGGGAACGGTTTTCCCTCCGAGGGGTGGGAAGTGAAAGATGGTGTGTTAACGGTTCTCAGTGGAGGTAAAGGAGGGGACATCGTTACACGGGAAGAATTTGGTCCGTTTGAATTAAAATTCGATTTTAATTTCACCGAAGGAGCAAATAGTGGCATTAAATATGGTATTGGCAATAACGGTCCTTCCATTGGTCTGGAATACCAGATTCTTGACGATGAAAACCATCCTGATGCCAAAAATGGGGTAGTACAGAACCGCACCCTGGCTTCTTTATACGATTTGATTCCGGCAGATAAGGAGCGTCGTTTTGTGAGCGGCCCCGGCGAATGGAATCGTGGCCGTATTGTGGTTTTCCCCTCCGGTTTGGTACAGCATTGGCTCAATGGACGCAAAGTGGTGGAATATACCCGTGGAAATAACATCTACAGAGCTTTGGTTGCCCGAAGCAAATATGCCAAATACGAGGACTTTGGAATGGCAGAAGAAGGGCCTGTTCTTATCCAGGATCATAATGACACTGTTCATTTCAGAAGTATTAAGATTAGAGCGTTATAGTTATGGGAAACAGGAGAGATTTTTTGAAAGCTGCCGTTCAGGATGGCCTGAATTTATGCCAAAAGAAGGGAATAACCCTCTACGGCGGTGGAGTTATCTATATGAAAAGCAAGGCAGATGTCGATCAGGCTTTTGACTATCCCCGAATGGCCAAAATGGATAT
>CAYTDH010000067.1:0-13864 GCA_964436325.1 uncultured Tangfeifania sp. | reverse complement strand
CTTCAAACTCACCTGATCGTTTATAGGTTTTTATCCGGACCAGTCCTTTTTCACTGGTCACAAAACGGCCGTCAGGTAAAAAGGTATAATGCGAGGGGTTACAACATCCGCTGAATCCTTCCGGTTTCATGCTGGTTTTTTTCCAGAAGGTCCGGAAATCACCCTCACTGGTATAATTCTCCAGGGCATGCAAGCCAGGGTTCACCACCCAAAGCTCACCGTCGGCATTAATATCCAGGTCAAAACAGGGACTGGGAATAATAAATCCGTGAAGCACTTCATCGCCGGCTTTGCCATCGAATTCCCCCAGCAAATCTCCTTCGGGAGAATACCGGAGCACCCGGCGTTTACCGGCATCGGCCACAAATACAATATCGGAACCGGCGGCCAGTGATGTAATCAGCGAATTTTCACCCAACTGGTCCCATTCGCTTGCCTGAGCACCCGAAGAGCTGTAGACTAAAACCTGATTGTCAATTGCAATATAAATATTTTCCTCAAACACATCGATGGCCTGGGGTTTACCGGGAAGGTTAAATTCCCTCAAAAGATTCCCCGATGAATTGATGATTTTCACGCTGTTGTCGCCAGCCGCATAGATAATATCATCATAAACAGCAATGGCTGCAGGTTCTTCAAAACCCATTCTGAAATTCTTTGATTCCTTATAATGGATCAATTCCGGGTCGACCTCTTTGAATTCATCCACATTGTATTCAAAAGGATTGGGTTGGCTTCTGTCGGGGCGGTCTGAAATATAATCAGCCACAATAAGTCCGACAATCAACACCGCCAGCAAAATAAGAAAAATGACAATTCCTTTGTTTTTCATTCTTAAACATTTAGGTTAACACAAACCATCGTTTCGGCATCACGCATCAGCAAATACCCGTTTGCAATGGCAAAAGGAGCCCAGGCATCATGACCGTCTTCAATAACCTTCACTTCCTCAATCTGAATGTACCTTTCGGTATCAGGACGGGCAATGAAAAGGGTTCCATCATCCCTCAGTATGAATAATTTATCATCAGCGATAAAATAAGGCCCCAGGCCAAACCGGTTTTCGGTACCACTGGTCCATACCATCTCCTGTGGGTTATCGGGATGGACACAAACCAATTGATTTCTCAACGAACCGGCATCTTTTGGAAGAATCCCAAAAAGGTGGCCTTCCCAGTAAAGGGGCGTCTGTTGCTCAGAGGCCAGTCCTTCGCGGGGAGCATATTCCATGAGAATATCGACGGAAAACTGGCTGTTCTGTTCCTTCAACTGAAGGAGCATACTTCCTGAACCATATCCGGCTGTCATAAAAATCTTCCCGTCGGGCATACAAACGGGTGATGGTGCCACCACGGAATGATTCCATTCCGAAGTTTGCCACAAAATTTCACCAGCATTCTGTCCTTCGGCTGCAACGCCGAATAATCCGCCAACCGCACTGTAAACATACATTTTTTGTCCACCGAAAGTAAAAGGCATCACCGAGGAGTGCGACATTTTCCAGCCATTGGGATTGGGTGTTTCCCACAATTTCTCACCGGTTTCGCAATCAACGGCGATCATAAGGGCCTTTCCTCCTGTGGCAATGATGGCCTTCCCATCATCAATGAGCGGGCACTGTCCGGTGTACCATAGCGGAACTTCCGATTCATACTCTTTGGCAACATCGATTCCCCAGCGGAATTCCCCGCCTTCCCGGTCAAGGCACATCACATGACACATTGGCCCCATGGTTAAAATATAGTCTTCCGTCACGGCAGGAATCGTTCGTGACATTCCATGATTCCGTTTTACATTCAGGCTGTAGCCCCGCATCCACATCTCTGTTCCCTCCATTAACGAAAAGCAGCGAAGCACATCGGCCTCCATTTCCTCATCATAATCCAGCACATAAGCCAACCCTTCATAAATGGCGGCTCCTGAATGGCCTTCTCCCAGTTCAACCGACCACAAAATTTCAGGGCCTTCAGGACCAAAAGAGTCGATGAGGTCAACGGGAGACTTGGAAATATTATCGAAGTCTGCTCCTCTGAAACGGGGCCAGCTTTCGGACAAGGGCATATAATTGGTTGCAAAACGTTCGTAAATAGCACCCAGTTCCACCTCCTGAGCGGCTGCTCCCTCGCCGCGGTTATCTGCCCCGGCAAGATTTACCGATAACTCCCCGGTGGGATCTTTGCTCAACCACCAAAAAAGAAAAACAAGGGCCAATACCCCGAGAGAAATGACTGAAATATTTACTACGCGCTTGTTGTCCATTTATACCCGAATAGTGTAAACCATTAAAACATCCCCATGCCTGATAAAAAGCTTTCCATCATAGATTGAAGGATGGGCCCAGTGGGGACCAGTGCCTTCATTTACCTTAAAGGTACTTATTATTTTTAAATCTTTTTCCGAAGGTTCTGCCAAAGCCACATTGCCGTTTTTTTCCTCGTACAGGTAAAGCATTCCATCGGCATAAATCACTGCTCCTTTGTTATACCATTCATCCTCCCATTTTGTACGTCCTGATTCCCAGTCCACGCAGGCCCATCGTCCCCGGGAATTATGCTGCCAGTTCGAACCGTACAGATTTCCATCCACCAACACCACCCCTCCATGATGGGTATCGATGGTATCGTTTTTCCATTTCAATTGAATCGATTGCCCGTTGTCTGAAAGGGAAAACATGGTGCCGGGATGATCATACCCGCTGGTTGCAAAAAGCTGTCCGTTAAAATAGAGGGGCGGATTGGTCTGAGCCCCTTGTCCCTGGCTTTTCAGATGATACTGAATAAGATCATAATCCCAGTAAATTTTCCCATTGGAGGGATTAATGCCCATAATATTTCTGGATGTTTGGACCACAATAATTTCCATTTCGTTATGACGAATTAAAACAGGGGATGCATAGGATTTTGATCCCCCCAGACTTTTGGATCGCCAGACTTCCTCCCCGGTATTCTTATTGAAGGCGACCATGGTGTTCTTCTCTCCACCTGTGGTATAGACCACCAAATCATTTACGATTAGCGGACTTTCTGCATCGCCGTGCCGATGAATTTCTCCCTGATAATCTTCGACAACATCCACTTTCCAAATCAAATCGCCGGTTTGGGCATCGATGCAGTTTAGCTCCCCCATTCCGCTGGCCACAAACAATTTTCCGTTCTGGTAGGTAGGCGTACAACGGGTATCGGAATAGGAGCGGGTCCAGGACTTGCCATAAGCTGTTTCCCAAAGGAGTTTTCCGCTGAGATCAAATGCAGAAAGCACATCGCTGTCATGCTGTTTTAAGCCGGTTACAAAAATTTTTCCGCCAGCCACAATGGGCTGTGAATATCCTTTTCCTATCCCTTCCAGCTTGAACAATAATTCGGGCCCTCCGTCGGGCCATTTTTTCATCAACCCTGTCTCCGGGTAATGCCCTGTCCGGCTAATTCCACGGAATTCAATGATTTCTTGAGAAAACAGGTCACCCCCCAGAAAACTAAAAATTAAAACCAGTATTATTCTCATTATTTTTGCTGAATATCGTAAACCATCAAAACATCGCCATGCCGAATCAGCAGATTTCCATCACCAATAAAAGGGTGTGCCCAGTGCGGGCCTGCACCTTTCGTTATCCTAAACTCACTGATGACCTCAAACCCTTCAGGATCAGGTTTAATTAGTCCCACATTCCCCCGCTCATTGTAGGCATAAAGCAATCCGTCGGCCATAACCAGCGAGCCCTTGGTATCCCACGGATCAACATATTTAATTTCACCGGTGTCCCATACCTTACAGACCCATCGTCCCTGCTTATTGTTAAACCAGTTGGAACCATAAATATGTTCATCGTGGAGAATCACTCCATGGTGGTGATTATCGAGGGTACGTCCGGTATATTTTTCTTTTACGGAAGTTCCCAGGGAATCCATCTTGAGCATAACTGCCGGGTAATCGTAACCCATGGTTAGAAAAATTTCATCATCTTTATATATGGGAGTATTGGTCCAGATAAGTCCGTCCCGGTCGGTAAGTTCGGGATCATGGTACCTGTAGTTCCAGGCAATTTCTCCGTTTTCCGGATGAATGGCCAGCAAATGAGTCCCGATAACGGCCAGAATATACCTGAAGTCTTTGTATTCATAAATTGTTGCTGAAGCATAAGCCCTTGGACCTCCCAGCGAGGGGGTCTGCCAAACAGGTTCACCTGACATTTTATCGAAGGCCACCACACTTGTTTTCTGTCCTCCGGGAGAACAAATCACCAGATTATCGACAATAAGCGGGGTTTCTGAATTTCCCCAGGAGTGGTATTCGGTCTCGAAATCCTTATCGACCTCCACAGCCCATTTTTCTTCCCCTGAATTTCTGTCGATACAAACCAGGCGGCCCGTTCCGCTTTGCACATAAATCCGGTCATCTTCGATGAGCGGGGTACTCCGGGTGTCGGGGAAAGAACGGTTCCAGGACCTGCCGTAAGGAACCTGCCAAAGGATATTCCCTTCCATATCAAGGGCAGTTAAATAATCGAGGGTGTCGATCATCCCTGAAGTATAGATGGTGTTGCCTGCAAGCACAGGAGATGACCACCCCTTTCCGATTCCCTCCACTTCCAGAATCTGCTCCGGACCATTCTCCGGCCACGATTTCAAAAGCCCTTCGGCCGGAAAATGCCCGTCTCTTTCAGGGCCTCTCCATTGCACAAGCTGAGCTTCTGCTGAAAAAACAAAAAACAATAAGATACAACTCCACCAACAGATCTTCATGGTATACTATTTTTAGTTGATTAAATGATTGAATGCCTGAGGCAAAAGGACATTCCCTATTTGATTTTGTAGGCAATCAATGTATTGCCATGCCGCAAATAGAGCCTGCCGTTGCGGACTACAGGGTGGGACCAGTGCTGGGAGGTTCCCAGTTCAACCCGTGTCTCACTTTTCAGATTGAATCCTTCCGGGGTTGCTTCTGCAAGGCCCAGTTCACCCCGGTCGCTATAGCAATACAACATTCCGTCGGCGTAAATCGTTACCCCTTTCCCGATTTCTTTGGAAGCATATTTTTCTTCGCCCGTATTCCAGTCAACACAGCGCCATTCACGGTTGTTATCACCAGAGCCGTAGAGGTATCCGTCAACGACCACCATTCCGCCAATACGGCTGTCGAGGTTTTCATTGAACCAGTCCTTTTTTACACTGCTTCCGTCGTCACTTAAATTGAGTTTTACCCCTCCCTGGCCATATCCACTAAAACAAAACAAATCGCCTTCATAAAAAATGGGGGTGTTGGCATGCACACTCCAGCGGTTGGTCTGCGGATGCGACCATAACATTTTTCCGCTAGAGGCATCCAGACCAATGATGTGCTCGGCAGTCATAGTCACCAGCAATTTTCTTTGAGACAACTCCACCAATAAAGGGGTGCAATATGCCGAGATTTCACCTTTCCCGGGGGAAGACCAGATATGTTCACCTGTAAAACGATTTAACGCCACAACGTTGTCCCGCTTTCCACCAGGGGTAAAATAAACCTTATCGCCATCCAGAACAACTGTTTCGGTAACTCCCCAGCGAATGTTTTCGCCATCGAAATCATGAAAAGCATCTTTTCTCCATTTCACATTTCCACTACCGGAATCCATGCAGGTGAGCACTCCATGCCCGGAATAAATGTAAAGCAAATCGCCGGCAACAACGGGTGTGGAACGCGCTCCGGGGTAACTTTCTGAAAATTCCTTTCCGTAGGGAGTTTTCCATTGAAGCTGTCCTTCAGGAGTAAGGACATAAATATACCCTGTCTCCCCTTCCATACCGGAAAGGTAAATCAGACCGTTGGCAAATGCCGGGGAAGAGTGCCCCTCACCCAGTCCGTCATAATGCCATACAATTTCAGGCCCTGATTCGGGCCACTCCTTCAACAGGCCGGTTTCGTTGTACACCCCGTTGCCATTGGGTCCGCGCCAACGGGTTGGTGTCTGTGCAGCTAAAAAAATACTGGTTGTAAGTATAATAATGAATGCGAGAATTGTCTTTTTTAACATGGCTTCCATTTTTAAGATTATTGCCTAAAAATAAAATCATTATGTGATATTTACAATGAAGTTCCCTAATTTATTACATGTCTAAATAGTGATATATGTTAACACTTTATTAAGAAGTCATTAACAAAAATTGAGGAAAATCAATGAAGGGGTACTTAAAAAAAGGAGCCAAAAAGCCTTCATGAAGAGCGATCCGGGTTTTGTTTTTTATTGCTCAGTCATCACTTTAGCCTGTCGTTTCCGGTCATGTTCATTCAACAATATTTTCCGGAGGCGCATAAATTTCGGTGTTACTTCAAGGTATTCATCGGTACGGATATACTCCATGGCTTCTTCGAGCGAAAATTTAACAGCGGGAGCGATGCTCGATTTATCGTCGGAGCCGGCAGCACGCATGTTCGTCAGTTTTTTTGTACGGATGATGTTGATGGTCAGGTCGTCCTGACGGGTATTCTCACCGATAACCTGCCCGGCGTACAAATCGTCACCCGGTTCCACAAAGAAACGGCCACGGTCCTGCATTTTATCGATGGAATAGGCGATGGCCGTACCTGTTTCCAGGGAAATGAGGGCTCCGTTGCGATGAATGCCCAGATCGCCTTTCCATGGGACATACCCATGAAAGCGGTGGGCCATGATGGCTTCCCCTTCCGAAGCGGTTAGCATCTGATTGCGCAGGCCGATGATTCCGCGGGCAGGAATGACAAATTCCATATTGGCCCGGTCATTTTTCACTTCAATATTAAGGATTTCACCTTTTCGCTGGGTGACTAGTTCGATGACCTTTCCCGAAAATTCATCGGGAACCTGAACGGTCATGGCTTCCACGGGTTCATGCTTCTTTCCGTGGATTTCTTTAATGATAACACGGGGTTGGCCCAGTTGCATTTCGTAGCCTTCGCGGCGCATGGTTTCCACAAGAATAGAGAGATGAAGGATTCCCCGGCCAAAAACCATAAAAGAATCGGCAGAATCGGTATCTTCCACCCGGAGGGCGAGGTTTCTTTCTGTTTCCTTGTAGAGGCGTTCGCGTAACTGCCGTGAAGTAACATATTTCCCATCCCTGCCAAAGAAGGGGGAATTGTTGGATACAAACAACATGCTCATGGTGGGTTCATCCACCTTGATGGGAGTGAGTCCTTCGGGTTCTTCGGCATCGGCCACAGTATCACCAATATCAAATCCCTCCAGTCCCAGGACGGCACAAATCTCACCTGAAGAAACCGGCTCTTTGGTCTTCACTTTTCCCAGCCCTTCAAACAGGAAAATCTCTTTCGCAACAGACTTCACTATGGTTCCGTCGCGTTTGACAAGAGAAACGGCCTGTCCCGGTTTCAACTGCCCGCGGGTCACTTTTCCCACAGCAATACGCCCCGTATATGAGGAATAATCCAGTGAAGTAATCCGCATTTGCACCGTTCCTTCTTTGGGTTGGGCCGGCGGAATATTCTCCAGGATAACATCGAGAAGATGACCAACATCCTGAGTTTCATTATTCCAGTCGGGTCCCATCCAGCCCGACTTTGCTGAACCAAATACCGTTGGAAAATCAAGTTGATCCTCTGTTGCATCGAGACTAAACATCAGGTCAAATACCTTTTCCTGTGCGATATCAGGAGCACAGTTGGGTTTATCCACCTTATTCACGACCAGGATTGGTTTAAGTCCCAGTTCAAGCGCCTTTTGCAAAACAAACCGTGTCTGGGGCATCGGCCCCTCAAAAGCATCCACAATAAGCAAAACCCCGTCGGCCATGTTGAGCACCCTTTCCACCTCGCCTCCAAAATCGGAGTGGCCGGGAGTGTCAATGATATTAATTTTTGTGTCTTTGTACCGTATCGAAACATTCTTCGAAAGAATGGTAATTCCCCGTTCCCTTTCAAGGTCGTTGCTATCGAGGATAAGGTCTCCCATGTCCTGGTTTTCCCTGAACAGTTTTACCTGGTGCAGCATCCGGTCAACAAGCGTTGTTTTTCCGTGATCCACGTGAGCAATAATGGCAATATTTCTTATTTCTGTCATGGTTTGTTCTTCTTTTACATTAAATCATAAAACATTGAAAATCAACAAAAAATTTCAACTTCACATTCACTACGCATTCAATGGCCGGCAAAAGTAAGAAAGTTTTGTAAACGGGGGATGATCAAGAGGTTAATTTATTCATTTTGAGACAGAGTCTTAATGAGGAACTTTTTTCCTGATCCTCAAAAAATTTCTCATTCAACCCAATAAAAGAATCTTTACAGAACGGCGATTCATCCTTTTCAACAAAAAAAAAACCACCTCCCTGTTCCAAAAACAGAAAGGTGGTTTTTAACTGTAAATCAAATTTTTCAGAAACAGTATTTGTTTTCCTCGATGAGTTTATCGGCAATCCGCCGGCGTGCTTCCTTCACATTTACCGGCAGCACACAGGTAAAATGTTTGGCACCTTTGGTGAATTTCTCCTGTTCATCGCCTTCAGCAAATGAATTGATGGCATCCAGTGCCGATTTCTGAATCAAGGCGGCAGCGTCATAAACCAGGACATCCAGGATGTCTTTATACAAAGCCACGTCATGCCCCATGGATTCTTTCTTCTGCACCCTTAACAGGGTAGATTCCACCGCATAAACGTTCATAACGATATCTGAGATGCTGGAAAGGATTTCCTGTTCGCTTACCATTTTGCGGCCATATTTGGCTGACATTGCTTTCATAAGCATCAGGCCAACCTTTTTGAAATTTTTCACAGCCTCGGCCTTATTTTCAAAATACCCTTCTGTACAGCAGGAGCAGTCTCCCAGATTATCCAGGCTTTCGATTACATCCTCTCCCTGAGGATATAAATCGTAATCTTTTTTTGCTCCCCGCTTATTGAGGGTATCAATGGTTACGAGGCGGTTTATTTCGTTTGTTCCTTCAAAGATACGGTTGATCCGGGAATCGCGGTATCCCCTTTCAATGGGCATTTCTGAAGAATACCCCATTCCTCCGTGAATCTGAACACCTTCGTCCACCACATAATCGAGCGCTTCCGAGCCATACACTTTCAGGATAGCGGCTTCAATGGCATATTCTTCAAATGCTTTAACAATGGCCTCTTCCTTGGTCATGGTATCGGCATGGGCCTCAATGTACTCATCCACATTTTTGCTGGCGCGGTATACGGCCGACTCGTTGGCAAATGTCTTAATCACCTGCTCGGCCAGTTTTTGTTTTATGGCTCCAAAAGAGGAAATGAGCTGTCCGAACTGTTTACGCTCATTGGCATAGTTCACAGACTGGTCGATGGCCATTTTTGCCGCCCCAATTACATTGCCCCCCAGTTTAATGCGTCCCATGTGCAAAATGTCCAGGGCTATCCGGAATCCTTTTCCGCGGCCGCCCAGAAGGTTCTCCACCGGCACTTTACAATCTTCGAAAAAAATCTGGCGGGTAGAGGACCCTTTGATACCCATCTTTTTTTCTTCGGGGTTGAATTTGAGACCCGAAAAATCGCGCTCAACAATGAATGCACTCAACACCCGGTCGTTATCGATTTTGGCAAAAACGGTAAAAACATCGGCAAAACCGGTATTGGTTATCCACATTTTCTGACCGTTCAGAATGTAATGTTTGCCATCTTCAGAGAGAGTGGCCCGTGTTTTCCCGGAATTGGCATCCGAACCGGCTCCCGGTTCAGTCAGGCAGTAAGCCCCTGCCCACTCGCCGGTAGAAAGTTTGGGCAGGTATTTTTGTTTTTGCTCCTCATTTCCGAAATAAAGAATCGGCATGGAGCCTATCCCCGTATGGCATGAATACGTAACGGCAAAAGAATAGGCAGACCCCATAATTTCGCTGGCAAGCATCGAGGTGACAAAGGACTGCCCGAAACCTTCAAGTTCTTCCGGTGTGGAAATCCCCAACAACCCAAGCTCTCCGGCTTTATCGAGCAAACTCCGGACAAAACCTTCTTCCTGATTATCAATCTTGTCGAGATTGGGCATGACCTCGGTATCCAGAAAATCCCGGCAGGTATCAGCAATCATACGCTGTTCTTCGTCAAATTCTTCAGGGATAAAAATATCATTGGCTTCAAGGTCCTGAACCATGAATTCGCCCCCTTTTACATATTTTTCCATTTAAATCTTATTTTAATTGTTTTTTCGTTTGAAAAATCTTTTTGATGATCAGGAAGGAAGAAGCATGCACTATTTATAAATTGAGCGCCATGGCCACCAGTTCGGCCAAATCATAATTTTTCACTTCCTCGTCTTTGTTTTTATATTTCAGCCCGTCGGTAATCATGACCATACAATAGGGACACGCTGTGGCTACGATATCGGCTCCGGTTTCAAGAGCATCTTCGGTACGCTCGATGAACACCTCTTTATCTCCCTTTTCAGCCTCCTTAAACATCTGGCCGCCGCCTGCACCACAACAAAGCGCAAAGCTTTTATGGCGTTTCATTTCGGTAAATTCAGCAGGAAGCCTGCTGATTACATACCGGGGGGCGCTGTATTCACCGTTTGCCCGTCCCAGGTAACATGGATCGTGATAAGTCAGTTTCTTCTGGTCAAAGGCGCCGGAAGGAATCGTCAGTTTTCCCTCCTTCAACATTTTTTGTAAAAACTGCGAATGATGGATGACCTCAAACCGTCCCCCCAGATCGGGATATTCATTTTTAAATGTATTATAAACATGGGGATCACAGGTGATAATCTTTTTTACATCATAGCCTTGCAAGAGCTCTATGTTCATTAAAGCCTGCATCTGAAAAAGCATTTCATTTCCTGCACGGCGGGCCACATCCCCGCTGGAAGCTTCTTCGGTACCCAAAACGGCGTAATCCACTCCAAGATAGGTAAGCACTTTCACAAAGGCCTGAGTTACCTTTTTATACCGGTCATCAAAAGCTCCGGCACTTCCAACCCAAAAAAGATATTCCGGTTGTTTGCCTGCTGCAAACAAATCAGCCATAACAGGCACTTTCACTTTTACTTTTGTTGTCTCCATTTTTCTGAATTTAGCTTGCTGGTTGGTTCATGGTTAAATCTTCGGCCCATAACATCCGGTCTTCCTGAGATATTTGCCATGGAGCCCCGTTATTTTCGATGTTGGAGAAAATCTGGTTCAGTTCACCGGGGGCAGCAGACTGCTCCATAACAATGTACCGGCGCATATCGAGAATAATGGCAGGTTGATTAATGTTAATGGGGCATTCCTGAACACAGGCATTGCAGGTGGTGCATGCCCACAGCTCTTCAGGGGTGATATAATTTCCCAGTAAGGCTTTGTCATCAGTCCATTCCGGACCGTTTTGAACCAATTGAGGTCCTTTTTCACGCATCCGTTCCCTCACATCCATCACAATTTTCCGGGGAGAGAGCAATTTACCGGTCAGGTTGGCCGGACAGACCGAAGTACAACGGCCGCATTGCGTGCAGGCCAGGGAATCCATGTAATTTTTCCAGGTTACATCTTCCACGTCGAGCACGCCGAATCGTTCCGGAGTTTCTTCCTGTTCCGGTTCAGCAAAAGCAGCGTCGGGGTCCATCATCAGTTTCACCTCTTTGGTAATGTTCGCCATGGTGGACATCTTGCCCATGGGTTCCAGGTTGCTCAAAAACACATTGGGAACCGACATGAAAACATGGAAATGCTTGGAATAAGGCAAATAATTGGCAAAAAAGAAAATCCCCAGAATATGTCCCCACCAGTTTATTTCATGAGCAAAATGAGCAGTTTCAGGTGAAATTCCGCTGAACCCGCGGGCGATAAGTTCACTTACCGGGTAAACACCAATAAGTTCATGCCCCGACAAGCGGGCATCGAGCACATAAAAGGTATTCATGCCCAACAGGGTAATCATCAGAAAAAGGATGAGAGAAAGGGCAATGTTTGCATCCACATGCCATTTATGTTTCATCTCCACCCCTGAAAAACGCCGTATATGCATAAAGAGGCGGCGAAACAAAAAAGCTCCCACCAAAAGAACAATTAACAAAGCAAAAATATCGCCCGAAGCAAAAATCACATCGTAAGCTACCCCCAGGAATCCCAGAATCCGCTCCGTTCCGGCAAGTCCATCAATAACCATTTCGATGCTGCCAATTAAAATCACCAAAAATCCCCACCATACCAGAGCATGCATCAGGCCAACCACAGGGCGGCGCATGATTTTGGTCTGCCCAAAAGCAACTTTAAGGGTGATGATGATGCGTTTTCCTATATTTCTAATGGGAAAAGCCGGCCGCGTAAGTTTGAAAAGTTTTACCAGCTTAGATACGGTATATGCAAAAGCCCCAAGGGTAATCAGCAGGGCCACAGAAAAAAGAATTTGTTTAATCATCAGGTTTATCTTTTTTAATTCTGATTTTTATAGATATTCACTTCCGGATCGGCATACCAACCCGGAAAAACAGGATTCCCCGCCCTTTCTCCGTGGTCTTCCTGCTGGGCAGTTAATTCCCCTGCCAATACAGCAAGAATTATGAAAAGGAAAAATTTTCTCATATTTCAGCACATGCCATGAAAAAACCTATTGCTTTTTTTGCTCCTGAACAGCCTCTTTAAGTGCCGGAAGCACTTTCAGAGCATCGCCCACAATACCATAATCGGCATATTCAAATACAGGGGCATCTGCATCGTTATTGATGGCCACAATGCATTTGGAAGAGCTGATACCAGCCATATGCTGGATGGCCCCGGATATTCCCGCAGCAATATATAAGTTCGGTGCAATAATTTTACCCGTTTGTCCTGTATGCTCTTCGTGCGGACGCCATCCCTCGTCGGAAACGGGACGTGAGCACGCCGTTGCTGCACCAAGCACCCCGGCAAGTTCCTCAATGGCCCCCCAATTATCGGGCGATTTCATGCCGCGACCTCCCGATACCACAATCTCAGCATCGGTTAACAAGAGTTTTCCGGTTTGCTTCTGAACGTCTTTCACATCGGTTTTTACTTGACCAATTTCCGCGTCAAAAGTTTTAATGGCTGCTTCATTTCCCTTTTCAATGATTTCGAAAGCATTCTGCATCAGCGTTACAATTTTGACGGCTGTTTTTAATTCAACCGTTGCAAAAGCTTTTCCTGAAAAAACTTTTTTAACCACCTTAAAAGGCTCTGTTGAAACCGGAAGCTGAACCACTCCGGTTCCTGCTGCGGCTTTCAGCCGAACAGACAAACGTGGGGCAATGGCTTTTCCGGTATTGTTGTGGGATAGTACAATAATGGTCGCTTCTTCAGCAGAAGCAACCCGAGCAAGAACATCGGTATACACCTGGTTGTCGAGGTGGGCAAGTTTTTCATCCTCAACTTTCACCACTTTTGCTGCACCGTAATGACCCAGTTTCTTCAATTCATCATCATTCACTTTTCCGAGCGAAACTGCAGTAACAGAAGTTCCTGCCATTTCGGCCAGTTTTGCTGCATAAGAAACAAGTTCAAAAGAGGATTTTTTGAACTTCCCATCCCAATTCTCTGTATAAACTAAAACGGACATATCTGGTAATTTTTTTTATCTGTTATTAATTCCTTATAAAACTTTCGCCTCATTTTGAAGCAAGTCAACCAATTCAGCCACATTTTCAGCATCAACCATTTTACATGCCGCCTTAGGCTGAGGAAGTTCAAAACTCACAAAATCGGTCAACGATTCAGCTTCTGCAGCAGGAACCACATTCAACGGTTTTTTACGGGCCATCATAATTCCACGCATGGCAGCAATACGCGGTTCTTTGGCAATCCCCTTCTGAACAACAGCGACCAGGGGTGCAGATACACTTACGGTTTCTTTTCCTCCGTCAATATCTCTGGTCAGCTCCACTTCATCACCGTTCACCTGAAGACCGGAAACAGCAGAAACGGAAGGTATATCCAACAATTCGG
>CAYTDH010000066.1:0-13873 GCA_964436325.1 uncultured Tangfeifania sp. | reverse complement strand
AATTTCTCTATTTAACCCCTTGAATAATTACCCAAACCGACTAAATTTGTTTCTTTTGTTTTACCAATAAAATGAACAATTCATAAACCATGAAAACCATCAACCGGAGATTATTCATCAAAAGGTACGGAACAGCAGCGGCTGCCACCATGGTCGTACCCACCATCATTCCCGCGTGTGCACGGGGGAAAAACGGGCATACCGCTCCGTCCGACCGCATTAACATGGCTTTTATAGGGGCAGGAAACCAGGCAGGAAACGATGTTAAAGAGTTTCTGAAAGACAAAAGGGTTCAGGTTACTGTAATCTGCGATGTAAACCGCAAAAGCAGCGGGTATTGGGATGGCAAAGTTGCTGGCCGTGAATTTATTCAGGAGCTGGTTAATAAAACCTACAGCGAACAACAAGGAAAAACCTACAAAGGCACCAAAGGCGCTGTCGATTTCAGGGAAGTGCTTGAAGACAAGGGCATTGATGTTGTTGAGGTAGTAACTCCGGACCACTGGCATGCCATTCCCGTTATCATGGCAGCGGCCGCAGGAAAAGACATCTACTGCCAGAAACCCTTGGCGCTCACTATTCCCGAAGGGAGGGCCATGAGCGATGCAGTAAACAAAAACAATGTGGTTTTTCAGACCGGAAGCCAGCGCCGATCAAGCGATGCCTTCCGGAAAATATGTGAACTGGTCCGGAACCAAAAAATCGGGCAATTACATACCGTCAGAGTAGGCCTGCCCAAAGGTACCCCAGATTATGGAAAAACAGGTCACCTTACCGAAACCATCCCCGTGCCTGAGGACTTTGATTATGACATGTGGCTCGGCCCTGCCCCCGATGCGCCATACTGTCCGGCACGCACCCATGTGAATTACCGGTGGGTACTCGATTATTCGGGTGGACAGCTAACCGACTGGGGCGGTCATTTTATCGATATGGCCCAATGGGGTATGGGAACCGACGCTTCCGGCCCGGTCCGTATTCAAAATTCCCGGGCAAAATGGGCCGCTCATCCTGTATGGAATACCGCTGTGGAATACGCTTTTGAAGCCATTTATGCCAATGGCGTTAAAATGATTGTCTCCAGCGACGAACCCATGGGGGTCAAATTCGAGGGAACCGAAGGAAGCATCTGGCAAAACGGAGCCGATCCCGAATCGCTGCTGGAAACCTCAACCGGCCCGGGAGAGATACACCTCTACAACAGCAAAGCCAGCCATCATCAGAATTTTATCGACTGCGTCCTTTCCCGTGAAAGGACTGCAGCTCCTGCAGAGGTGGGACACCGTTCCATTTCAATAGCCCATCTGGGAAATATTTCCATGTTGCTTCAACAAGACCTGGAATGGAATCCGGAAATAGAAGAGATTATCGGAAACCCCCAGGCCAGTGCCATGCTCGAAAGACCAATGCGCAAGCCCTGGGATGCGGTTTATAGGAACCTTGTTTCCGGATTACAAAATGTTTAACTTGAGTAACTAAAAAAATTACACTAAATATGACAACACGAAGACATTTTTTCTCATTCTGGTTTACCTGGGTCAATACGCTCTTTGGAGAACTCATATTTAAGTTTATGGTCCAGGGAAAAACTATTCTGAATTCCCGGGGAATAATTATATTTGTTTAAATCCAATTAAATTGATTGATATGAAAATTTCGCTTCTCGCTTTTCTGCTTTTCGCATTACTAACAACACTTAATGCCCAAAACTGGCAACCCGCCGGTGATAAAATAAAAACAACCTGGGCTGAAAAAATCGACTCCCGGAATCCCCTGCCAGAATATCCGCGTCCCCAGTTAAAAAGGGAACAATGGCTTAATCTGAACGGCTTGTGGAATTATGCCCTCGTAGATAAAGGGAGCAACTACCCCTCTGACTACGATGGTGAAATCCTGGTCCCCTACCCCCTTGAATCGAGTCTTTCAGGGGTTCAAAAACGGGCAGGTGAAGATAAGGAGCTCTGGTACCAACGGAGTTTTCAGGTTCCCCGCGAATGGAAAAACCAAAATGTCATCCTTCATTTTGGCGCGGTAGACTGGAAAGCAGATGTGTGGATCAACGATATCAAGGTAGGAAGCCATAAGGGAGGGTATACCCCGTTTAGCTTTAACATTACGCCTTTTCTAAAAAGTGGCGCTCAACAGGAGCTAAAAGTAAAGGTCTGGGATCCTACCGACAACAGCTATCAGCCCCGCGGAAAACAGGTCCGGGAACCCCGGGGGATATGGTATACACCCGTGACAGGCATCTGGCAAACCGTGTGGATTGAGCCCGTAAAAAAAGCATGGGTCACTCATTTAAAAACAGTCCCAAACATCGATGGCGAAAACATAACGGTCAGGGCTTCGCTCAAAGGGGCCAGGCACTCCGACATCATCGAAGTGAAAGTAATGGAAAACGGACAGGTCATCAGCAGTGGAAAAGCTGCTGCCGGTCAGGAAGTATTCGTCCCCGTTCCCGGCGCCAGACTGTGGAGCCCGCAATCTCCCTTTCTTTATAACATGGAGGTATCCATCCTGCGGGAAGGAAACGAAATTGACCGGATTGAGAGCTATTTTGGCATGCGAAAGATTTCAACCCAAAGGGATGAAAACGGGATAGTACGAATGCAACTGAACAACAAGGATTTATTCCATTTTGGTCCGCTTGACCAGGGATGGTGGCCCGACGGGCTGTATACTGCTCCCACCGACGAAGCCCTTTTGTACGACATTCAAAAAACCAAAGACTTTGGTTTTAACATGATCCGGAAACACGTGAAGGTAGAACCCGCACGGTGGTACTATCACTGCGACCGCGAGGGCATTCTGGTATGGCAGGATATGCCCAACGGCGACCGTTCGCCGGGATGGCACCCACGCACGTGGTACGACGGACCGGAATCGCTGCGCAGCGCCGAATCAGAAAAGAATTTCCGGCGCGAATGGAAAGAAGTGATGGACCTGACCTATTCCAATCCCAGTGTGGTCGTTTGGGTGCCCTTCAATGAAGCCTGGGGACAATTCAAAACCAAGGAAATCACCGAATGGACCAAAGATTATGATCCCTCCCGCCTTGTAAATCCGGCCAGCGGCGGAAACCATTACGAAACAGGCGACATCCTGGATATGCATAATTACCCCGAACCGGTCATGGGCCTTTATGACTCCAAAAGAACCAATGTTTTGGGAGAATATGGTGGTATTGGACTGGCCCTTGAAGAAAATCTCTGGGAAACAGGACGAAACTGGGGGTATGTTCAGTACAAATCGTCGCGTGAAGCCACCGATGCCTACATTGAACTGGCGGAAAAACTCAAAAGATTGATTCCCAATGGATATTCTGCCGCTGTTTACACCCAAACCACTGATGTGGAATCGGAAGTAAACGGGTTAATGACGTACGATCGAAAAGTGATCAAACTGCTGGAGGATGAGATCCGGAAAGTCAACCAGGAAATTTGCAATGCCCTCAGCAAGGAATAATGTTTTCTTTATCTGAGTGTTCACCTAATTTAATCAGGCATAATGAGTAAATGACAAATGAAATTTACCTGTCATCGTCCAAAGGACTGTCATTTCGACGAGCTTGCGAGGAGAAATCTGTTGATTTAACATGAGATTTCTCCTCCTGCTTGCGGAGCCTGTCCGCTCAGCGGATCGAAATGACATCAAAATCGGAGCTTTATTATTGTGTTTATTATGAGTGATTTACGAAAACCTGTCAATGGCAGCCATCCGACGGTAATCCCGGAACAGTCCCCCATTAAGAAAAAATCACCCCTCAACACCAAAACCTTTAAACCCTTAAACTCCTAAACCAAATAAACCTCTAAACTTTAAACCTCTAAACTTTTAACCTTTAGACCATTTAACCATTAAACCATTTGCCCTGATTAGGCAAATGCCCATCCCTTCAAGGTTTTTCATCGAACCAGAGGGTGCCTTTCTAATGCAATCGCCTTTATCACTGTGCTTTTAAAGTCCCTCCCACCTCTACCTTCGTGGGACCCCCTTCAATATTTTCAGGGATATGAACCCGTTTCAAATCAGAAGGCTTCTCTACGACAACCACAATCCCTGGCTGTTATTATCAATTAAATTTATGAAATTTGAAGATGCGGTTCACCATAAACTTGATGTAAAGTTGCAATTAATGGATGCTCGACAAAAAAATTCCATAAATTCTCATTGATTTTACCCGGATTTCAAGTAATTTTGATATTCAATAAACACGCCAACAATTAAAGCTGTACATACATTCCAAGAAATTGATTTACAAGATACCCGGAACTGTGAATGAGCCAATCAATGTCATACGATCCCTTAATTTGGGAAAATTTTAAAGCAGGTGATAAAGAAGCGTTTGCGTTGGTTTACAACCAACATGTTCAGACTCTTTTTCATTACGGAACAAAAATAAGTCCGGACGAGGAACTAGTAAAAGATTCCATCCAGGAAATTTTTATCGATTTATACCTTAAACGGAAAAAAAACAATACCGATCCCGAAAACCTGAAGTTCTACCTTATCCTGGCGTTGAAGCGAAATCTCATTAAAAAACTGAAACGAAACAGGAAACAAATCCATGAAACATCCGGGTTGGAGTTCATATTTGAACCTGAATACTGCATTGAAAAGACCATCATTGAGAAAGAAGAAAACAAAGAGCAAAAAATAAAAATCGGACAGGCCCTCAGCCAATTACCTCCAAAACAAAAAGAAGCATTATACCTGCGGTTTAATGAAGGCCTTGATTATCCTGATATAGCACAGTTAATGGAAATCTCAACAGAATCAGCCCGGAAACAGGTTTACCGGGCCCTGAAATATTTACGCGATCATTTTAGTCACGAATCATTCATCCTCTGGATGTTTTTTTATCATTGAATATCCGTGTTTCAATAGTCAAACCATCCCAAATTCATAGATAATGGCAATAGGATTCTTTCCCTCAACTCCACAAGACAAAACCATCATAAAATTTTATATTTCAGCTACTTACAATAGAAATGACATTTTCTTTAAAAAAAAATCAATTTTTTGTCCATATTTTGAGGATTCATGTCCTTTTAGGGTAACTAATAAAAATTCATGGAAAAAATTAGTCAATACCTGGAAGATAAAAAGTTCATTCAATGGGTATTTCGCCCTAATGAGGAATTGGAACTATGGTGGCAAAGTTATAAAACAGATAATCCCAATGAGAAGCGGAATATTCAAAAAGCCAAAAACATCATCCAGTCCCTGGAAACCAACAATAAAAATTTATCTGAAAAAGAAAAAATTCAACTGTTTTCACGGATTTTAAAACAAACTGAACACAGGGAGCAGGGGGAAAAAAGAAAAATCCGGTTTCGCGAATTTCTGAAATATGCCGCAGTAGCCGTGATCTTCTTCGCGGTAGGTGCCCTCCTTTTTCATAAAAAAGACAATTTCAATCCCCAATTCCATTCCACGAAAATAACCGAACCTTTTTCCGGTGACCAGGCCCGTTTGATAAGGCCCGGCGGCGACAACATCCTGCTAAAAGAAAAAAAATCCGTAATTGAACACCGGAACGATGGAAAAATTGTAATCAATGATGCCGTTGTTGATAAACCTGACTCCCCTAAAAAAGAAACTCCTGAGATGAACCAATTGGTTATTCCTTACGGGAAAACATCGGAAGTTTTTTTACCCGATGGCACAAAAGTATACCTTAACGCAGGAAGCCGGCTGATTTATCCCGAATATTTTGTAGATAAAACCCGTGAAGTTTTTCTTGTGGGGGAAGCTTTTTTTGAAGTCAAAGAAAACAAAAAGCATCCGTTTATTGTGCAAACCACTGAATTACGGGTAAAGGTAACGGGAACACAATTTAACCTTTCCGCTTATCCTTCCGACAAGATCATTGAAACGGTTTTAACAGAAGGAAAAGTAAAATTGGAACAAAACAATATCGGTTTATTCGACGAAACCTACGAACTAACCCCCGGAAAAATGGCATCATTCAACAAGTCAACAAAAAAAACCCGGCTCACAACAGTTAATACCGAAAATTACACCTTATGGAAAGAGGGAATGTTCAAGTTTGAAAGTTCCGACCTGAGCCGGGTGATCAAAAAACTGGAACGTTTTTACAACATCCGTTTCAGCTATAACGATCCCTTATTAGGCATTATAAAAATCTCAGGTAAGCTTGAACTGGGCGAAAATCAGACGGAAGTATTAAATAATCTGGCAACCGCCGCCAGTATTGAAATCATAAAAAAAGGAGACAATAAATATGAAATAAGAAAATAAAAAACCGGGAAGTGTAGCAGCACTGCCCCGGTTTTCGGTAGTTAAATTTTTGAGTAAATAACTTAACATTTTAAAAGTATGAAAAAAAGACGAGAATGGGATCCTCTTTTAGGAGATTCCCGGAAACTTAATTTAAGTTTAAAAAAAATGAAACTAACACTAATCTTAACCTTTCTGGTGTTTGCTACCTTCGGGAACAGCTTTTCCCAGGTAAAATTATCCCTGCGTTTTGAAAAAGCCACGATTCAGGAAGTGCTTCAAACCATTGAAAAACAGACGGATTACATCTTCCTGTACAAAGACGAAATTTTTGACCAGGGAAAAAGGTACTCGGTCGATTTCAACAATGTGGCTGTTGATGAGGTCATCCAATCCGTTTGTGAAACCGCTGGTGTCAATTATGAAATCCGCACCAACAGACAGATCATCCTAACTTCAAAAAAGGAGATGCCTGGAACATCGGTTGGTTATCAGACGCGGCCCATAACCGGCATCGTAACCGATTCGGGCGGAGAACCTCTACCCGGAGTCTCCGTGGTTATCAAAGGAACAACCATGGGAACGATAACCGATATGGACGGAAATTTCCAGCTCGAAATCCCATCTGATGCCGAAATCCTCGTTTTTTCCTTTGTGGGAATGAAAAAACAGGAAGTACCCATCGGGGAAAGAACCACCTTCACCATTTCGCTGGAGGAAGAAACCATTGGCATAGAGGAGGTAGTAGCTATTGGGTATGGCACACAACAAAAGCGGGAAGTTTCAGGATCAATTAGCAATATTTCTGAAGATGACTTTAACAGAGGATTAAACCAGGATGCTGTTGATTTATTAACAGGAAAGGTAGCTGGTTTAACCATTACCACTGGCAGTGGTGATATCACAAGCGACCAAACCATCAGGCTAAGGGGGACATCCTCACTCACCGGAAGCAGTCAGCCATTTATTGTAATTGACGGAGTTCCAGGCATGAGTCTCTCTTCAGTAGCACCGCAGGATATTGAATCCATCAGCGTTTTAAAAGACGCCTCAGCAGCTGCTATCTACGGTTCCCGTTCAGCCAGCGGGGTCATCCTGGTTACCACCAAAAGCGGAAAATTCGACCAAACCCTTGTGGAGTATGACGGCTATCTGGCCATGAGCACGGCCACCAATGTTCCCGATGTGCTCACCGCAGAAGAATGGAGGGATTATACTTCCAGCAACAATATCAATACCGAAGGACTTGACATGGGGGCCAACACCGACTGGTTCGACGAGATCATGCGGACGGGTATCAGCCAAAATCATAATATCTCACTCTCCGGCGGAGGTAAAAACAGTAATTACCGGGCTTCCATCTCTTACCTCGACCAGCAGGGTGTTGTTAAGGACAATGAACTTGAGCGCTATAATGCCCGCCTGACTTTCACCCAGAAAGCGCTGGATAATATGCTTGATATTACCTTCACTGGTGCATTAACACAACGCAATTACTCTCCCACCGATACCAGAAATTTTGTGCTGGCCTATAATATGATTCCCGTGGTACCCGTAAAACTTGAAGATGGTTCCTGGTTCGATACACAGGAGTACGATCAGGGTAATCCCGTAAGAAACATTGAATACAACCAAAGAGACAATAAATACAGCTTGTATTTTGGAAATATCAATGCGCAACTGAACCTGTTTGAAGGATTTACAGCAGGGATAAAACTACATAAAGAGCGCTCCACAAACGATTACGGGCTTTATTACGATTCCGATACCGAAAGGGGAAGAAATGACCAGGGGTTTGCTCAGCGAACCAACTGGACAACAGACAAGCAGCTCCTTGAAACTACGCTCAATTATGAAAAAAGCATCAATAATCATAAAATGACCTTCCTGGCTGGCTATTCGTATGAAGACAATTACTACCAGGAATCAGGCGCTCAAAACCGCCAGTTTGTTACCGACTTTTTCGGATACAATAACCTTGGGGCAGGCGAAAACCTGCGCCCCTCCGATGTATGGTCAGGTAAAAACATGAACAAACTGGTATCTTTCTTTGGCAGGGCTAACTATAACTACCAGATGCGTTACATCCTTACGGTTTCACTCAGGCAGGACGGATCATCCAAATTCGGGGCCAACCATAAATGGGCTACTTTTCCCTCTGTATCTGCAGCATGGCGCATTAATGAAGAACCTTTCATGGAAAGTGCAACCTACCTGGATGACCTCAAATTAAGGGTAGGATACGGTGTTTCCGGCAACCAGGATGGTATTGATCCTTACAAATCACTGCAGTTGTATGGCACTTCAGGCCAGTATTACGACAATGGCAACTGGTACCGGGCCTACCAAATCAGCCAGAATGCCAATCCTGACCTGAAATGGGAAGAAACATCAATGTTTAATATTGGTTTGGACTACAACTTCATGAACAGCCGCATTAACGGAACAATAGAATACTATAACAAGCAAACAAAAGACCTGCTGTATACCTACCAGGTGCCGGTCCCTCCTTTCCTCTACCCCGACATGCTGGCCAACGTAGGGTCCATGTCCAATAAAGGAATTGAAGTTCTGGTCAGCGGCGATATTATCCGTCAACGGAACCTCCGCTGGACAACCTCACTGAACCTGGCACATAACAAAAACGAAATTACCAAACTATCCAGTGAAGATTTTTCAACCAGCGCCATCAAAACAGGTTCTGCCTGGATTCGCGGCGGTTCCGACAATACCACACACATTGTGGAAGAAGGACGCGAGGTGGGAACTTTTTATGGTTGGCTAAGTTATGGATTGGATGAAGATGGCATGTACATTATGGATGACATGATCGATGATGAGCCCGGGCTTACCAATGACGACCGTACCTATATCGGTTCAGCCCAACCCAAACTTACTTATGGAATTTCCAATAGTATCCAATATAAAAACTGGGATTTAAATTTCTTCTTCCGTGGTGTTTATGGAAATGATTTACTCAATTTCTCTAAAATGTCTTATGCCACAACACAATGGCTGCCAGGTGCAAATGTTTTGCACGATGCACTCAGCATCGGGCTTGCTGATAACCCGAAATACAATAGCTTTTACATCGAAAAAGGCTCCTTCCTGCGACTTGATAATGCCAGCCTGAGTTACAACTTCGACATAGACGGCATCAGTGAAATCCGGAAACTGCGGGTTTATGTTACCGGCCAAAACCTGTTCACCATCACCAACTATACCGGACTCGATCCGGAGGTGGAAATGTCGGGGCTTGATCCAGGCGTTGAAGGCCGTGAATATTATCCCAAATCCCGGACCATTTCACTCGGTGTAAACGTTAGTTTTTAACCATTAAAATTTAAAATTATGAAACGAACAAAAATATTATCACTTATCTTCATTTTTACATTATCCCTATTTCATCAGGGATGTACCGACCTTGAAGAGGAAGTCTATGACCAGCTTCCGGTAGATGAATTTGGCCAGTCAACGGAACAAATAAATTCCCTTATTGCCCCTATTTACCGCACATTAAAAGGTTTATTCCCTTCCAACTATTTCCTGCTGAGCGAATGCTCCTCCGATATGGCAATAACACCTACCCGGAAAGGAGGAGACTGGTGGGACGGAGGCCAGTTTAAAGAACTGCGCCTGCATACCTGGTCGCCTAACACCAGCCTGGTAACCGGCTCCTACAATACAGCAATGGAGAGTATCTCCAGTTGCAATAAAATCTATTCCATGATCGAAGAAAATCCCGGAATTGAAGAAAAAGAGGTTATTCTGGCCGAAATCCGCGGCGTTCGTGCTTTTTGGTATTACATGCTGCTCGATTATTACGGAAACGTTCCTGTAGTTACTGATTTCAACGACACTTCCAAACCTTCCTCCAAATCAAGGGAAGAGGTATACCAGTTTGTGCTTGACGAACTGAATGCCATCAAAGATGTGGTGCGTGAAGACGTTACTGCCGCCAGCTACGGAAAAATTACCAAAGGCGTTGTTTATACAATGCTGGCAAAAATGTACCTGAACGCCATGGTGTGGAATCCTTCAGGAGGAGCAAAATGGCAGGAATGTGCCGATGCCTGTGATGTAGTGATGAGCATGCCTTATGCCATAGAACCCAACTTTAAAACCAATTTTGTGGTGCAGAATCAAAATTCCAAAGAGATCATTTTCCCGATCGTTTTCAGTACCGCAGATGGTGGCAACCATATTCACAAAAGAACCCTGCACTACCTCGACCCCATTCCCCTTAACCTGAATGTGGGAACCTGGAACGGAATCAGTGCCATGCCTGATTACGTGAGAGCTTATGATGAGGAGGACAAACGTGTAGAATGGTCATTCCTTACCGGCCCCATGTACGACACCGACGGAAATATCCTCATAACCGCCCATGGCCGCGAACTCATTCACACGGTAGACATAGAGATCCAATATAACCTCGATGAAGATGGCTGGGGCCAGGTGGAACAAGAAGAAGGTGCCCGTTGCTCCAAATGGGAGTTTGAAAGCGGACTTAACGGCGATATGGAAAATGATTTTGCCATTTTCAGACTGGCTGATGTTTACCTTATGAAAGCAGAAGCCCTGGTTCGCATGGGTAAAGAAAACGAAGAAGCCACTCGCCTTGTTAATGTCCTTCGCCGAAGGGCATTCGATAGTGAGGAAAAACTCAAATCCAACGTTACGCTTGATGATATTTACCAGGAAAGACGTTTTGAACTGGCCTGGGAAAGTACCGCACGTCAGGATATGATCCGTTTTGGAAAATTCCTTGATGAAATACCAGGTTGGAAAGATGAAACCAGCGAAACAAGACTGCTGTTTCCTATTCCGCAAACAGCACTCGATGCCAATCCTGAATTGGAACAAAATCCAGGATATTAAAAAATTATTTTTTTCATAAATTTGTATCATTCTCATTCGTGAATGAGAAAGTTCTTAAAACCGTTGCTATTTTAAGCAACGGTTTTTTTTATAGAGTATAAAGACAAAAAAAATAAGTATCTTATAAAAAATTTACCGAATCAATAATCAACCTTGAAATGAAACATACATCTTTTTTTTCCATCAGCTTGCTAATTCTTATGACAATAGAGATTTTCTCCTGCCAACACCCTGGCCGGGAGGCTGAAAATCAAAAAGACACCCAATCCCACCGTCCCTTTACTTATTGGTGGTGGCACGGCAATGCGGTAGATTCAGCAAACATTGCCTACAACCTGGAAATGATGCACGGGGCCGGAATAGGAGGTGCCCATATCGTACCCATTTACGGGGTAAAAGGTCAAGAAGATAAATTTATCGATTATATGTCGCCAGAGTGGATCAATAGGGTAAAATATGCATCTATAAAAGCAGAAGAACTGGGAATGGAAATTGATATGACGCTCGGCACCGGATGGTGTTTCGGAGGAAGCTGGGTGGAACCGGAAAACGGAGTCATGAATGCCGTTCTGGAAAAGGTAGAGAATGGCCATTCGGGAAGTCCGGTGGACTTAACCTCAAATTCATCCCATCCGGTAGATACCATCATGTGTGTGCTTGCCGAAGACGACACCGGCCAGAGAGAAGACATCACCCTAAACTTAAAAGACCACACCGTAACCGTTCCGGAACATTTGTCTCCTGCTACCCTCTATATCCTGCGTATGACCGGACCGGCAAAAATGGTGAAACGTGCCGCTCCCGGAGCAGAAGGACCAATGCTCAATCCGCTTTCGAAAACAGCATTTGATGCCTATTCGTCCTTTTTTAAAGAGGCCTTTGGCGAAGGATTGAACAACGCCCTGAGTTCCATTTACCACGATTCGTATGAATATTCCAACGCCAAATGGAGCCCCGACTTTTTCGCTGCCTTTGAAAAAAACAGAGGGTACCGCCTTCAAAAATTTTTACCCGAACTGATGGATAAAGGCCAAACGGAAATTTCCCGCAGAATAATCGCTGATTACCGGCAAACGGCTTTTGAACTCCATCATGAATACATTAAGGCTGTTTCGGACTGGGCAAAAAAATACGAAGTGACCTTCCGGAACCAGGCACATGGAAGTCCTGCCAACTGGCTGGACATTTATTCCCTGGCTGATATACCTGAAACCGAATCCTTTGGCTCTTCCCCGTTTCAAATTTCCGGACTCCAAAGAAAAAAGGAATTCATCAGCGAGGAGAATGTTCCCCTCAGAGATGTTTATAAGTTTGCCTCTTCGGCAGCTCATGTTACCGGAAAAACGCTTGTTTCCTGTGAAACGCATACCTGGCTCAGGGAACATTTCAGGGTGTCCCTGTCTCAGTGCAAACCCGAACTGGATAAACTTTTTGCTTCTGGAATAAACCGCATCTATTACCATGGAACTGCCTATTCCCCCAAAGAAGCACCCTGGCCCGGATGGCTTTTTTATGCTTCCACCAATTTTGCCCCCTCCAACAGCCAGCACGCTCATTTCCCTGCACAAAATGCATACATTGAAAACTGCCAGCGCATTTTGCAACAAACAACCCCTGATAATGAAATCGTCGTCTACTTTCCCTTTCAGGATATCCTCCACACCCTGGACCCGCATCAGTTGATCAAACAGATAACCGTGCACAATGCCGGTGAATGGTATGGTGATACTGAATTTCAGAAAACACTTTTAACACTGAGGAAAAATGGATTCGGATATGATTATATCTCGGACCGGCAACTCCATGAAGCAACCGGAAATGAAAAAGGAATAAAGACAAGTGGCCATTCCTATAAAACCCTCATTGTACCCCGCTGTACCTACATGCCGGTTCAAACACTGGAAAAGCTTCAGAAAATGATCCAAAAAGGGGTAAATATCCTTTTCATTGATCAGTTGCCTGAAACATTCAGTGGTTATGATGGGAAACAAACAAAAAGCCCCCGTTTTGCGAAAACCAGAAATGAATTGATGGAGATCACTCTTCCCAATCTCCGGGTTGCAACTCATAACGAGCTTTCCGGACACCTTTCGGAATGGGGGCTCAAAAAGGAAGACCTGGCCAGGCATCAACTGGATTTTATCCGCAAAAAAAATATGGAAGGAGGGGTCTACTTCATTGCTAACCTGAACAGCGGAAAGGAGATCGATGGTTTCATTCCGATTGCAACCGATGGAGCCGAATATGTTTTATACGACCCACTGACCGGCAAAAAAGGAAAAGCCAAAACCCAGGCAGCCGGCAACCAAAATGAAGTTTACATCCAGTTAAAACAGGGTGCGTCTGTTTTTCTCTTCGCCCACACAAAGCAACAGAATTTGCCGGAATGGAAATACACCGGAAAAGAAATAAAGAAACACCCTGTGGAAGGCACCTGGAACCTTGAATTTTTGGAAGGAGGACCTTCCCTGCCCCGCTCTGTAAAAATGGATACCCTCACCTCGTGGACCAATCTGGCCGATCCCATGGCTTCCTTCTTTTCAGGAACTGCAAAGTACACCCTTGATTTTCAAATAAATGATTTCAATCCTGAAAATCAAACCATCATGGAATTTGAAAAGGTCTGCGAAAGTGTTCGCATTCAGCTAAACGGAAAAAAAGTAACGACTCTTTTTTCCCATCCGTTTGAGGCAAATATCACCCCGTTTTTAAAGAAGGGATTGAATCATCTGGAGCTTGAAGTGGCCAA
>CAYTDH010000065.1:0-14144 GCA_964436325.1 uncultured Tangfeifania sp. | reverse complement strand
AATCAAAAGTTCCAGGGATTATTGCCTGGTTTTAAAATAATGCCTGAGCAATACTTTTTTGAGGTCACGCACGATCACAACATGGGCAATGATTTCCACATGGGTATAATGGGATAGTTCATTTTCAGCCCGGGCAATATCGCGATCGGTAATATCCACCTGATACAACACCGAAAGTAGCTTATCGTAATTTTGTTGCATCAGCTCCATTATTTGAGTGGTCAATTGCTTATGCAATTCACTGTAAGCATTATTCACATTCCCGGAAAAGGTAATCTCAACGCCAAACATTCCAAAATCTTTCATGATCTGGCTGGCTGTTTCACGAACAATTCCTTCATGGTTTAGGAACTGATGAACATTAGTATTCTGAATTTTTGGCAGCATTTTGCATTTTCTCGTTAAGTTGCTCAAAATACAACAAAAAAGCAGAAAGCCAAAAAGCTTTAAAAGTCTGATGTGAAAGATTTTTTTAACTTTGTTGACCCGGCATGCAGCCGGATAATTTAATTTTTAAAATTAACAAGCATGAAAAAAATTCTGTCCACCCTGATTTTGATGACCACCATTATCGTTTCCACTGCTCAAAAAGCACCTGCTCCTGAAGAATTCAGCAATCCGACAATCCAGGTTGGAGTCGTTGTTTCAGATATTGAAAAAGCCGTTGATTTTTATACCAACGTCATTGGAATGACAGAGACCGGAGGGTTTGGTGTTTCCGGGGAAAAAGCCAAAAATCTTGGGTTATCGGATGGAAGGCCGATTGATGTGACTGTGTTAAAACTTGAAGACAGTGAACAGGCGAATCAGTGGAAACTGATGAGTTTTGGCAAAAAAGCCAGGCACCCCAGGCAAAAATACATTCATGATGATACCGGAATGCAGTACATTACCATATATGTGAAAAACATCAATCCATTTATTGAGCGGGCAAAGAAACACAACATTGAAATTCTCAGTGATGCTCCTTCAATGCTCGAAGGGGGAAATGGATTTATTCTGGTTCAGGATCCTGACGGGACTTTCATTGAACTCATTGGCCCCCAATAGCGTTCCGGATTTTCATGCATACCTCTTCAAAGAATAGAACTATTTGCTCTGGAAATTAAAACTTTGATAACAGGCAGTAAACTTTGCAATTGTCAAAAATTTTTCTTATTTTTGAATAAATTGTGCTATTTTTCGAATTTCACACCAAAGCAAACATTTAATGATTGATAACAATAAAAGACCTTCCTACCGCGCTTTAACGTTCAAGGAAGAAATTTTCAACAGTGTAACCCATGGCATTGGAGTCTTATTAAGCATTGCCGGACTTGTTATACTTACCGTATTTGCGGCAAACAAAGGAAACGCATGGCATGTGGTAAGTTTTTCCATATACGGAACATCGCTTATTCTTTTATACCTTTCTTCCACGTTATATCACAGTTTTACCAAAGCAAGTTTAAAAAACCTTTTTGCCCGGTTCGATCATTCGGCCATTTTTTTACTCATTGCAGGCACCTACACTCCTTTTGTACTGACTACTATCCGGAGTCCTCTGGGGTGGACCCTTTTCGGCATTGTCTGGGGTCTGGCAGTTGCGGGAATTGTCATCCGTTCCATATTCCTCACGCGGTTCCGGAAACTCATGGTTGGCATTTATGTTGCAATGGGGTGGTTGTTTTTGATAGCGATTGTTCCCATGGTCAGGAATCTTCCTGCTGAAAGCGTTGCTTTTCTGTTTATCGGGGCAGGGTGCTACTCGCTGGGCGTTATTTTTTATGCCTGGCGCAATTTGAAATACGGACACGGCATTTGGCATCTGTTTGTGCTGGCAGGAAGCATAACCCATTTCTTTTCTGTCTTGTATAGTTTGAGCTGAAATCTTCTCCATTCTGTATTCATTCGGGACCAAATCAAAAACTTTTTGAAAGATTTTGTGCTCATTTGGTCTGTTTATATCATTTTTGCATTAATAAAAATAGCGAATAATGAGAAGTCCGTTTTTGGCCATGTTTATGGCTGCATTACTGATTGCTTCCCTGGCCGTGGGCCAGGAGAAGTATGCCCTGGTTATTCATGGGGGTGCCGGGGTAATTTCCCAAAAAGCCATGACAAAAGATCGGCGTGCTGCCTATCATGAAAAATTAAATGAGGCTCTTACCAAAGGGGAGGAATTGCTAAAAAAGGGATTTCCTGCTACCGAAATAGTAGTACAGGTCATCCATATCCTTGAGGATTCCCCTCTCTTTAATGCCGGTAAAGGAGCCGTCTTCACTCATGAAGGAATTAACGAACTGGATGCCTCCATCATGGAAGGAAAAAATTTAAATGCCGGAGCGGTTGCCGGTGTGCGGGATATCAAAAACCCCATCAAAGCCGCCCGGGAGGTAATGGAAAGTTCAGATCACGTGCTGTTAAGCGGCCATGGTGCTTCGGAGTTTGCCCGGTTACAGGGACTGGAAATGGTTAAAAACACCTACTTTTTCACCCCTGAACGGTTTAAATCCCTTCAGCAGTTACAAAAAAAAGAAAGGGAACCGACAGAGAAAGACAATAGCGGAACAGTAGGGTGTGTCGCACTCGATCAACAGGGAAATATCTGTGCGGGAACATCCACAGGGGGAATGACCAATAAAAAATACGGGCGCATTGGCGATTCCCCGATTATTGGCGCAGGCACCTATGCCGACAACAACACATGTGGTGTTTCCTGCACCGGTCATGGAGAGTATTACATCCGGCTTGGATTTGCCCGCGACATTTCAGCCCTTATGGAATACCAGCATTTAAGTATGGCCGAAGCCTGCCGGCAGGAATTGAAAAAGCTGGAAAAACTGGGAGGCACCGGAGGAGTCATCGGTCTTGACAAAAAGGGGAATATTGCCATGGAGTTTAACACCAGTGGGATGTTTCGCGGATTTGTCAAGTCAAGCGGAGAAAAAGAAATTGCCATTTTTAAAAACCATTAAAATCCCTTAGAGGATCAGATTATGAAGTTTCTTCATCCCACATTTCTTTTTGCACTTTTTGCAGTGGCGATACCCATCGTCATTCATCTTTTTAGTTTCAGACGATATAAAACGGTTTATTTTAGTCATGTTGGGTTTTTGAAAAACATCAAAAAGGAGTCCCGCAAAAAGTCAAGACTCAAACAGATACTGATACTCATTGCCCGCGTTTTAACGCTAATTTTCCTGGTATTTGCCTTTGCACAACCCGTCATCCCTACCGGCAATGATACCCCTGCCACTGAATCTTCAGGGGGTGCTGTGGGGGTTTACATCGACAATTCATTCAGCATGAACGCCTTATCCGAACAGGGACAATTACTGGAACGCGCACGGAACAAGGCTGCTGAAATTGCACAGGCCTATCCTGCCGGCACACAATTCCGCCTTTTGACCAACGATCTGGCGCCCCGGCACCAGCACACTTTCACCCGGGAACAGTTTATCCGGCAGGTTACCGATATTCAACCCTCTCCCCGTTTGGTGCCTCTTTCAGAAGTCTATAACCGTTTTGTGCGGCAGCAAAATGAAAATGAGAGCGAAGCCGGCAACAAGCTTTATTTCATCTCGGATTTTCAAAACAGCATCACCGACCCTCAGAATTTTGAACAGAAAACGATGACAGGCTATTTTATGCCATTAGTCCCCAATCGGGTGAATAACTTATACATCGACTCTTGCTGGATGGAAGTTCCTGCCCATGGCCTAAACCAGGAAGAGAATATTTTTGTAAGAATAAAAAACAATTCCGGTGAGGATTACCAAAACCTGCCTTTAAACCTTTACCTCAACGACTCGCTGAAGTCGATAACCAATTTTTCAGTAAATGCCCAAAATGAAATCATCGCCAACCTCAAATACTCCAATGCCTCAGGAGGAATTCAACTTGGCCGCATTGAAATAACAGATTATCCTTTCACCCACGACAACACCTGGTTCATCAGCTATTTTGTTGAGCCGAAATTAAAAGCCCTGGCCATTTTCAGCAACACAACCAGTTCAAAAGAAGGACTTCGTTACATTTCGGCCCTGTTCGAAAATGACGACTATGTAGAACTGGACAAGATGGACCTTAGCAGTCTACAAATCAGTAGGTTGTCTCAATACAATACCATCTTCCTGGTGAATCCCGAACGCTTTTCCACCGGTTTTATGAATGAACTTGTCTCCGCTGCAGAAAAGGGAACCTCGGTGGTTTTATTTCCGGCTTTGGGAGACAATACGGCCCATAATAATATTCTTCTTTCCAGATTCGGTTCAGCCCCGGTTACCGGAACAGATACAACCCGACAGGAAATTTCAGGAATCGATTTCGACCACCGCTTTTTTGAAAATGTTTTCCGGAAAAGAGAAGAAAATGCCATGCTGCCCTCCATTGAGGAACATTTAAAATTCAGGGAAGCTTCCCGGACAGGTGAAACAAACCTTCTTTGGTTTCAAAACAGCGATAAGGCTTTGTCTGTTCTCCCCTTTGGGAAAGGAGCGCTCTGGACCTTCTCCTTCCCGCTGGAAAAGAAAAATGAAGCCTTTGCCCGCGATATTCTTTTCGTCCCTTCATTGTATAACATTGTTCTGAACAGTCTGCCGGATCAGCAAATTTCTTATACCATCGGGGCCGATCGCACTTTTTTATTGCCTCAGCGGTTAAACCTCAATCCGGAAGCATCTTTCGAAATCGAAAACAGAGCCACGGGTGATCGCTTTATTCCTGGTATTCAATTCACCGGCCAGGGTACCCGTTTAGACATGAACGGAATGATTGAGAAAGCCGGGCACTATCTGGTACATTCGGAGGACGAAACCCTGTCTGCCCTGGCATTCAATTACAACCGGGAGGAATCGGATTTGAGATACCTTTCATTCAATCGGCTTGAAGAGGCCCTGGCAGCAGCGGACCTGAATAATATTTCGGTCATCAGGAATGTTAACCGGAATTTCTCAGAGGTATATAAAGAGCTAAACACAGGAAAACAATTATGGAAATGGAGCATCCTTATAGCCCTGTTTTTTATTATCATTGAAGTGCTGATTGCCCGTTTCTTGAAATAACCAGAAATGAATCCTTTAAAACCAATAACTATGGCACAACTTTCAAGCGAAGATTTCATAGCCAAAGAAAAGAGGTACGGAGCTCACAACTATCATCCCCTTCCGGTCGTTCTTGCCCGGGGGAAAGGAGTATTTGTATGGGATGCAGAAGGGAAACGTTATTTTGATTTTCTTGCCGCATACTCCGCCGTAAACCAGGGACACAGTCACCCTGAGATTGTTAAAGCCCTTACCACACAGGCCGGCACATTAGCCCTTACTTCACGGGCATTTTACAACAATGTGCTGGGGGAGTGGGAAGAATATATGACAAAATTGTTTGGTTATGACCGGATGCTCCCGATGAATTCAGGAGCCGAAGCCGATGAAACTGCCCTGAAATTAATCCGCAAGTGGGCCTATAAAGTCAAAGGAATACCTGCCAACGAAGCAAAAATTGTCGTTTGTGACGGCAATTTTCACGGGCGTACCATCACCATTATCTCCATGTCTTCCGATCCGGATGCTTACACCGATTACGGACCTTACACACCCGGATTCATAAACGTTCCGTACAATGACATTAACCGTCTGGAAGAAGCCCTCAAGCAACCCGGGGTAGCGGGATTTCTCGTGGAGCCCATTCAAGCTGAAGCGGGGGTTTATGTTCCCGAAGACGGCTACCTGCAAAAAGCCGCTGAATTGTGTCAAAAAAACAACATTCTTTTTGTGGCCGACGAAGTGCAGACCGGACTTGGAAGAACCGGAAAAATGCTTGCCTGTGATCATGAGAAGGTACGCCCCGATATTCTTGTTCTCGGGAAAGCCCTTTCTGGAGGAGTATACCCCGTTTCCTGCGTGCTGGCCGACGAAGAAATCATGCTTACGATTAAACCCGGGGAGCATGGGAGCACCTACGGAGGGAACCCCGTAGCAGGCAAGGTAGCCATGGCTGCACTGGAGGTTATTCTGCGGGAAAAGCTGGCTGACAATGCCCTTCGCCTGGGTGAAATCTTCCGGGCAGAATTAAAGAAGATCGATTCGGAGATGGTGGAGGAGATCAGGGGCAAAGGCCTTCTGAATGCCATGGTCATCAAACCCATGAAGGGAAAAACCGCCTGGGATGTATGCCTGGCCCTGAAAGAAAATGGCCTCATTGCCAAACCAACTCACGGCCATATTATCCGTTTTACGCCCCCTCTTGTCATTACAGAGGACCAACTTCTTAAAGCAACAGCCATTATCAAAAAAACACTTAAGGAAATGGATCACTCCAGGGAAAGGTAAGGCCGAAATAACCCACAGCCACACCTATCTTGAGGCGAAACGGCTTTTCCCAATCACCCGTTTACGGACCACATCGTAATCGCGCTGGTAATTCAGAACAGAAACTCCCTGGTTCATATATCCCCCAAAGGAAGAGACTTTTTGAAACTGATAGTTTCCCTGAACCAAATCGGTCTGTATATAAGGAAGGCATTCGTTGAAATCACGACCGTAAACCTTCAGCGCCGTTAAAAAATACATCGCCACATCATAGCCCTGGAAACCAAAATTATCTGGTTCCGTATAAAAGTTCTCCCGGAACTTACGAATAAACCGGATTGTTTCCGGCTTTTGATAATCGACCCAGTAGGGATCAATATAATGCAATTTCAGGTTATGGAAAAAATCCCGGTCGATGCTGTTAAACCGGTCATAGCGATTGAGCCCGATGAGCGTAATGGAATATTCATCAGACAAATTATTAATATTGGAGAGGGCAACGCTCAGGGCCCCTTCATTTAATGAAGGAATAAAAACCACATTTTCTTTTTTATGTGACAGAATACGCCGAAAACCAAATGGCCCCTCGCGATCAAAATCATAAACACTAAAATTGACGCCGGATTGTTTTCCCCAATAGCCTGACTGAAACAATTTTTCCCTGGCCACTTCAATGACCTTTTCGCCCATGGCATCGTCCTTCCCTGTTTTGAAAACAATAAAATTGCTGTTGAAATATTCTTCCGCGATCAATTCTGCGGTTTTAACAGCCAGGTAATCCCGTGAAGGGTTAATTTGATACAGGTAGGGATTTCCTTCTAATCCTGCCGACTGGGAAGCCAATGGAGAAACCATGGGAATCCGGTTTTTAGCAGCAAGGTCGGAGACTTCGGATTGCACTTCAGGATAAACCGGGCCAATAATCAAATCGGTTTTGAGAAACTGGTCGGAATAAATGAATTTCCTCACCGAGTCACGATTTTGCTGGGTGTCAAAAACATTTAGACGTATATTCATTCCGGTTTGCTGCATGGAATCCACCGCAATCAAAACTCCCTCATAAAACTGAAGGAAATTCTCGCTGTTCCCGTAAAAGCCATGAAACATTTCACGAGTCAGTTCCCTTTCGACCAGGGTATCATTCCCGGGCAACAGTGACCGCTCCAAATCGTTTTCCGAAGGAATAATTTTCCTGGACACTAACGAATCAGGAAAAACACGTTCCCGGTTCAATGTATCATTCGCATAAGTAAAAAAGGGTAAAAAGAGAGCCACATCATAGGTCCTATCAGAAAAATAAGCATCCCTGCGTTGCCGGCAATGCTCAGGGATAACCTCGGCCACTTCAATCTCATAATAATCGCTTTCCAGCGAAGGAGGAGAAACCTGAAGCGAATCAGGGGCTCTGTCATCCATAAACTCCACAATTTCTTCATCCGGTTTGCGGGGGATCAGCAGCGTTTCTCCGTAAACTAAATTCCGGTTTTCCAGGACCGGATTAAATTTTCTTATTTCAGGAATGGACATGCCGTATTCATCTGCGAGCCCGTAAAGCGTCTCCCCTTGCTTTACCTGGTGCTGAATAAAGGCATCTTCATTTACAGGCTCAGCCAACGGAAGCGTCTGCTGCTTTACAGGGATTTTTATATTTACTCCTGCAGGAAATCCCGACCGCAAAACAGGATTGATCTCCCTGAGTTTATCTTCATCCACATTGTATTTGTGGGCAACCCCCCAAAGGGTCTCTCCCGAGACAATGGTATGCTCAAAATAGTTTGATGAAGAAATTTCCGATGTTGCAGGCTCCGGAACAGCCAGGGGTTCTTTTTCCTCCTTCTTAATCTCTTCTTTTTCAGCATCCTCCACTGATTTCTTTTCAGCAGCAAGGGTTTCCTCGGTCCGGGGAAGATAAATTACACTACCTGCCTTCAATTCCCTCGCTCCCGGGTTATAAAACAGAATCTCACTTTCGGAAAGATGATAACGCCTGGCTATGGAGTAAAGGGTTTCGCCAGAAACCACTTCATGCCTTATCAATTCACTCCCTTTTTGTTGTTCCTCCTCTCTTTCGGGTAGAGGCTCCATCATTTCCTCAGAAGATTCAACTGATAATTCTTCCGGAGCCTCCCAGTGCGGAATGCGCAATTTGGTTCCTTTACGGAACCTTTTTACTTCGGGATTATAAGCATACAATTCCTCCACCGTTATACCATATTCCCGGGCAATAAAATAGGGTGTTTCTTTCCTGGAACGAATGGTATGAAATGTAAACGAAGAGGGATCACCTTTCTGGTAAACGGGCTTTTCCTGAATTTTGGCACCATCCCGAAAAGGTATTTTTAATACTTCACCAATTTTCAGACCTTCGCCAATTTCGGGATTATGTTTAATGAGAACCTCTTCCCCGATATTGAATTGATTGGATATGGAATAGATGGTTTCCCCCGTACGCACCTGATGCAAGACATACTTTTCCCCCCTGATAACTACCACTTCATTCTCCCTTAATTGCTGTGCAGTTCCCTCAGCGTTAAAGGCAAATAACAGAGACAACAGAATAAATGACTGCAAAAATCTCATTCAAAACCCCATTTAAATTTCGCTCAAAAATAATAATAATTGGCCACCCCCGGGAAGATAACGTTCTTTATTGCAAATAATTTTTGCCTTTTTAACAGTTCCCCCAAAGAAAAAAAAGTATTTTATCCCATTCCTTAAAATTTATCTGCCAGATGTTAAACCTTCTCTCTTTTTCATCGGCAAACGGACAACATTTACGTTCGAATTTTTACTTTTGCTTTTTGGAACGATCGCATTCATAAAAAATTTTAATCGATGCAGGAAAAAATTCTGATTCTTGATTTTGGTTCGCAATATACCCAGCTAATTGGCCGCAAAGTTCGTGAACTGAATGTTTATTGTGAGATTCATCCGTACAATCATTTTCCCGGAATTGATGAATCTGTAAAAGGGGTTATCTTCTCAGGAAGTCCTTTTTCTGTAAGGGATACCAGGGCACCGAGGCCCGACCTGTCAAAAATTAAAGGGAAGATACCCGTTCTCGGAATTTGTTATGGCGCCCAATATATGGCCCATTTTTTCGGAGGGGAGGTCGCTCCTTCCGATTCACGGGAATATGGACGTGCCAGACTGGGATTCATCGATCATGACAATCCTCTGTTCCATGAAATTTCCCTTCACACCCAGGTATGGATGTCACATGGAGACACTATTGTACATCTTCCGAAAAACTACAAAGTCATTGCCTCCACCGAGGACGTTGAATTTGCTGCCTATAAAATCGATGATGAGCCCACTTATGCCATCCAGTTTCACCCTGAGGTATACCACACCACGGAAGGGCAACAATTGCTGAAGAATTTTGTCGTAGACATCTGTGAATGCAGCCAAACCTGGACCCCGCTCTCCTTTGTGGAAACAACCGTTGAGGAATTGCGTGAAAAACTGGGTAATGACAAAGTGGTTCTCGGACTTTCAGGAGGCGTTGATTCATCAGTTACCGGGGTCTTACTCAACGAAGCCATCGGCAAAAACCTCACCTGCATATTTGTAGACAACGGGTTATTGCGGAAGGATGAATTTGAAAATGTACTTCACTCTTATGAAGATATGGGGCTCAATGTTATTGGAGTTGATGCCAAACAACAATTTTGGAATGATTTAAAAGGCATTACCGATCCCGAACAAAAACGGAAAATCATCGGACGCAATTTCATTGAAGTATTTGACCGGGAAGCCCATAAAATAAAAAATGTGAAATGGCTGGCTCAGGGAACTATCTATCCCGATGTCATTGAATCGATATCGGTCAATGGCCCTTCATCAACGATTAAATCGCACCACAATGTGGGAGGATTGCCCGAAAGAATGCATCTCAAAGTGGTGGAACCCCTGCGGCTTCTTTTTAAAGATGAAGTTCGCCGTGTTGGAAAGGCGCTGAACATCAAAAAAGAGTTGCTGGGCAGGCATCCCTTCCCCGGCCCGGGACTGGGCATACGCATCCTCAGCGATGTCACCCCTGAAAAAGTCCATATGCTGCAGGAGGCTGATGCCATTTTCATAAATGGCCTGAAAAACTGGGGATTGTATGACAAGGTCTGGCAGGCTGGTGTCATTCTTTTACCCATCCAGTCTGTAGGAGTCATGGGAGATGAACGCACTTACGAAAATACTGTTGTTTTGCGGGCAGTGGCCTCTACCGATGGCATGACAGCTGACTGGGTGCATCTGCCCTATGATTTCCTTTCCAGGATGTCGAATGAAATTATCAACCGGATACGCGGCATCAACAGGGTGGTTTACGACATCAGTTCCAAACCTCCCGCAACAATTGAATGGGAATAAACGTTTCAACAAACATGTCAGGCACGTTTATTGCTGAAATCCGCGTGTTGAAGAAAAAAGAAGAAACAAAAACAAGGAACAATGAATAGATTTAAAATGACATACCTCTCAGTGAGTAAATCCAGAACAGGAATGGTAATCGCATTGATTCTTTTCCTGCTTTTTCAACCCGCTTTTTTGCAGGCGCAGGAATCGGTCCAGAAGAATCAGCTTAAGTTTGGGCGGTTACTGAGACTGGTTGAAGGGTACTATGTAGATACAGCCAACATCGATAAATTAACCGAAAAAGCCATCGTTCATTTACTGAGCGAGCTGGACCCCCATTCGGTCTACATTTCGGAAGAGGAAGTGAAAAGAATGAATGAACCTTTGAAAGGGAACTTTGAAGGAATTGGCATTTCGTTTAATATTTTTAAAGATACGCTGCTGGTAGTTGCCACTATTCCGGGAGGGCCCTCTGAAAAGGTAGGTCTGAAGGCCGGTGACCGTATTATTGAAGTGGACGGTGAAAATATTGCCGGTACCGGGCTCAAAAACAGCGATGTGTTTGAGCTGCTCCGTGGCAAGAAAGGGACTCCCGTGGAAATCCAGGTTCTGCGACGTGGAAACGACGGAGAACTGGATTTTAAAATCATTCGCGATAAAATCCCCATTAACAGTCTCGATGCCTCGTATATGATTGATGAAGCGACAGGATACATCAAACTGAGAAGATTTTCCGCCACCACTACCGATGAATTTACCCAAGCCATGCAGGAGCTGAAAGAACAGAACATTCAGAACCTTATCCTTGATCTGCGTGGCAATGGAGGAGGTTATTTAAAAACAGCCATTGAAATCTCCGATCAGTTTCTGGAGGATGATAAACTGGTGGTTTACACCGACGGGGAGAATGAGCCCAAGCGGAAATACAATGCCACTTCATCGGGCATCTTCGAAAACGGGAACCTGGTGGTTTTGATCGACGAGTCTTCCGCATCGGCAAGTGAGATTGTTTCGGGAGCTGTTCAGGACTGGGACCGTGGACTCATCATAGGGCGCCGCTCTTTTGGGAAAGGCCTTGTGCAAAAACCCTACTTCCTTACCGACGGATCCGTGGTGAGACTAACCACAGCCCACTACTACACCCCCAGTGGAAGGGGCATTCAAAAACCATATGGTGAAGGAGTGGAGAATTACAGGCACGATTATATCGACCGGCTGAACGCAGGCGAACTGTTCAGCAAAGACAGCATTCATTTGGCCGATTCACTCCAATACAAAACCCTTGTAAATGGCCGTACTGTTTTTGGCGGAGGCGGGGTTATGCCCGACATCTTCGTGCCCATGGATACATCCAGCCATTTTAGGTATTATAACCGGCTGAGCAGAAACAATATCATTTACAACTATGTGCTCGACTATGTGGATAAAAACCGCGATAAGCTGGAAAAAAACTATACAGAATTTAATCAATTCGACAAAAAGTTTGAAGTGAGTACCGAAATGGTTGATCAAATAGTGGCCATGGGCGAAAAAGAAGGAATCGAAAAAAACGAAGAAAGCCTCCGTTTCACCCTTGACAAAATGAGAAACCAGGTCAAAGCACTGATTGCCAGAGACCTTTTTACAGAAAATGATTTCTACCGGGTCCTTTATCAGGATGATGAAGCCATTAAAAAGGCACTGGAAATCATCAAAAACCAAAAGCAATATCAAAATTTGCTGGTTTCGGCCGGGGAATAAATCATGGCAGAAACACTTACTACGTGGTTTTGGGGCAATAAGACTGAACTGCTGGGCGCCATTCTGGGAATCCTGTATATTTTCTTTTCCATCAGGCAGCACATTCTCACCTGGGCAACAGGTCTCCTGACTTCGGGCCTTTACATCATTGTCTTTTTTCAGTCGGGATTTTATGCAGACATGGGGTTGCAGGTTTATTATGTAGGCATCAGCATTTATGGGTGGTATTACTGGTTAAAAGGGGGAAAAGCCAGGAGAAGTGAGCCCGGAGAGCAGCTGCCTGTAAAACGATTCCCTAAACATCTTTTCATCAAAACGGCACTGGCAACCTTTCTAATTTACCTGGTGCTGCTTTTTATTTTGCTGAAATTCACAGATTCCACCGTTCCCTTCATGGATTCGCTGACCACAGCATTAAGCATTACAGCAACCTGGATGCTTGCAAAGAAATACATTGAACACTGGTTAATATGGATATTTGTGGATATTTTATCAGCCGGATTATACATCTATAAAAATCTTTGGCCCACAGTGGTTCTTTTTATTATTTACACTGTTATGGCCATCATCGGATATAGGGAATGGAAAAAAGACTTGAACAGGAAGGCATGAAAGAAACTCCCCGGATAATTGTCATAACAGGTGCCGAATCAACCGGTAAAAGTGCTCTGACCGAACAACTGGCCAGGCATTTTGAAGCTCCTTCAGTTCCCGAATTTGCCAGGGAATATATCGAAAATCTGCCCAAAACATACGAATACCACGATGTGGAAAAGATTGCCCGCAAACAAATTGAGCAATACCATTTACTCCAACAATCCGGTTCTCCTTATGTTTTTCTCGACACCTGGTTAATCATCACCAAAATTTGGTTTGACGTGGTTTTCGATAAATTCCCCTCCTGGCTGGAGGCTACCCTGCAGCATTCGCGGGTAGACCTGTTTTTGATCTGCCATACCGACCTGCCCTGGGTGCCCGACCCGGTCAGGGAAAACGGAGGTAAGCAGCGGGAAATCCTTCAGCAAAAATACATCGACACCATAAAAAAATATCATTTTGAGTACCGGATTGTGAAAGGAAAAGGCGATGCACGGTTTCATAATGCACTACACCATTTAAAACAATTAACATAGATAGGGCCACCATCTGCCTCCTCCGGGTTCATTTTATCAAAACTTAAAGTCCCGGTTATTTCGGTTCCGCATCATAAATTCAGATATTTGTAACAAAATAAAAAGATTTTTCAGTATGAGCAAGAATCCATATGAAAGCAACCTTTCCAAAACAATTGATTGTTTAAGTGATCCTTCCAGTTACAATGTTGTATGCCATGAGCACCGGCTGGGAGAACCCCTTCCTTCCATCGAAAAGCTCCGGAAAGTGGTTGGTCTGGTTCGGGAAATACTTTTTCCGGGATATTTTGGGAATACCTCACTGAGGCCCAATACCACGCGGCATTATATGGGAGTTTATGTGGACGAGCTTTATGAACTTTTAAGTGAAGAAATTCTGGCAGGCATGTGCTTTGAATGTGAAGACGAAAAAGCCGATAAAATCAAAAAACATACCGAGAAGGCCAAAGAGCTGGCCGCTCGTTTTATTGAGGAATTACCGGAAATACGCCGGAAGCTGGTAGCCGATGTCAACGCCACTTTCATCAACGATCCTGCCGCACGGAACGTAGGGGAAGTTATTTTTTGCTATCCGGGAATCCGGGCCATCACCAATTACCGGATGGCCAACAAACTCCTCCAGCTTGAGGTG
>CAYTDH010000064.1:0-14168 GCA_964436325.1 uncultured Tangfeifania sp. | reverse complement strand
TCGTAATCGGTCTCGCGCATCCATTCCACAAAAGAATTGGGCACTGCCTGGGGCAATGCTTTTGGATGAGGCGCCCAGGTCATCACCACTTTGGGCCGTTCTTTTTTCCTAAGCTCCTCGATGGTCAGGAGATCGGCATAACTCTGGAGCGGATGGCGGGTGGCTCCTTCCATACTCACCACCGGAACGCCGGCATAATCCACAAATTGCTGCAGGATTTTTTCGGCATAATCGGTTTCACGATCTTCGAACCGGGCAAAGGTCCGCACCCCAATCACATCGCAATACCTCCCGATAACAGGAATGGCTTCCCTCAGATGCTCGGGTTTATCCCCGTCCATTACCACGCCCAACTCCGATTCCAACTTCCAGCTATCTTCGTTCACATTCATTACCATGGTATTCATCCCCAGATTCATAGCCGCTTTCTGGGTACTGAGGCGGGTGCGAAGGCTGGGATTAAAAAATATCAATACCATGGTTTTGTTTCTCCCCAGGTGCTGGTGCTCAAAACGATTATTCTTAATTTCCCGGGCCATTTCAACGGCCTTTTTTAAATCGGGGATATCCTTTACCGATGTGAATTTTTTCATGGTGTAAACATTATAAGTTAAATATTATTCCGGACGAATCTGTCCATCGCCTTCGATGATCCATTTGTAACTTGTCAGTTCCTCAAGGGCCATAGGACCTCGTGCATGGAGCTTCTGTGTACTGATTCCGATCTCAGCCCCCAGTCCGAACTGGGCCCCGTCCGTAAAAGCGGTGGAGGTATTGGAGTAGACCGATGAAGCATCCACAAGTTTCCGGAAAGTCTCGATACGGTCTGAATCTTTGGAAATAATGGCTTCACTGTGACGCGACGTATAGGTATTGATGTGCGAAATGGCCTCCTCAAAAGAAGCCACCGTTCTAACAGCCATCTTCAGGGATAGAAACTCCGTGCCAAACGACTCTTCTGTGGCCGGTTGGAGAAGATCTCCGGGATAAAACCCTGTCAGGCTTCCAAAAGCTTTTTCGTCGGCATAAATCACAACCCCCGCTTCGGCCAGTCGCTCTCCAATCCGGGGCAATTCATTGAGCCGGCTTTCATGAATCACAAGGCAGTCGAGGGCATTACAGACCGAAGGCCTGCGAGTTTTGGCATTAAAAACAATTTCGCGGCCTTTTTTGGCATCGCCAAACTCATCGAAATAGGTATGGCAAATCCCCGCACCTGTCTCAATAACCGGTATGGTCGCATTCTCACGGACAAAATTGATAAGCCCCTGACTCCCTCTCGGGATAATCAAGTCAATGTAGCCGTGCGCACGGAGCATTTCATTGGTCTCTTCACGGCCCGCAGGCAAAAGGGCAATGGTGTTTTCATCCACCCCATGTTTACGGAGCACCTTCTGAATTATGGAGACAATCGCAGTATTGGAGAAGATGGCATCGCTACCCCCCTTTAAAACACAAGCATTTCCAGATTTCAGACAAAGCGAAAAAACATCGAAGGTAACATTGGGACGTGCTTCGTAAATGATACCAATAACTCCGAAAGGAACTGCCACTTTTTTGATTTTCAGCTTATTGGGACGAACGGATTCCCGGAGGACTCTCCCAACAGGACTTTCAAGGCCGGCCACATTCCTTATATCGTCGGCAATATTCTGTATACGGGATTCGGTCAACTTTAACCGGTCAAATCTTGAATCCTCCGGGTCCATCCGTTCCAAATCCTTTTGGTTTTCTTTCAGAATATAATCCTGATTTCTTTCAGCTTCTCCGGCCAAATCCGTTAAAACAGCGCAAACCTCCTCATTCGTCAGCAGATTTAATTTCCTGGATGCTTCAAGCACCTGTTTCAATTGCTTTTCTATCTTCATCTCCTTATTTTATTTATTCTCTTTATTCTCTTCCCGGAAACCCCAGCTCCCTGTTCTTTGGGAGCAATTTTTTTCTCCGGGAATTTTCAAATTTAAAAAACCTCTCCCGGGGGAGGGAGAGGAGACCCAGAATAAGTGTCAATTAAGGCATAAAAAAGAGGAAAAAAGAAGAGTTAAGATTCATCCTGAGCCGTTTTTTGCTTCTTCTATGTATAAATAATCGTAATGAACCAGGGCTTTTTGCTTCTCCGACCCTTGTTCCTGCTGCAGCTTATCCGATCCATACTGTGCCTTCCCCAGACCGATCAATTTGCCACGGGAATCGATAATCTTTATCAAATCTCCTTTTTTAAATTCACTTTCAACATGCACTACCCCCACAGGCAATAGACTCACTGCCTTTTCAGAAAGTAATGCGGCTGCTGCTCCTTCATTAACAGTGACTCTTCCTTTGGTAAAACCATCGGAATAAGCGATCCATTTCTTCACGCCACTGGAATATTTTGGATTCGGTTCAAAATAGGTATGCCCGGGTTCCTTTTCCTTAGACATGATTTGGGTGAGGATATCCTCCAGGGTTCCATTGGCCAGGTGCACTCCAATACCTGCACTGGCCAGTTTTTTGGCTATTCTGAATTTTGTCAGCATCCCTCCCCTGCCAAACTGGGAATGTTCATTGGAAATGGCATTGCGAGGCGCCTTTTCCTGGTAACCGATTTGGCGAATCAACCGGGCGTTTTCCTTATCCGGATGGGCCGTGTACATCCCATTTACATTGCTAAGAATAATCAATGCCTCCGAATTAACCATCGAAGCAATCAGCCCCGACAATTCATCATTATCTGTAAACATCAGCTCGTTGACGGAAATGGCATCGTTCTCATTTACAATAGGAATCACTTTATTCTCCAGCAAAGTGGTGATGCAGTTTTTCATATTGAGATAATGCCCCCGGCTGGAAAAATTTTCTTTGGTGGTCAGTACCTGCGCACACGTTAATCCATGTTCCCGGAAAAAATCGGAGTATCTGCTTATGAGCTTTACTTGCCCCAGTGCAGACCAAAGCTGCCTTTTAGAGACAGCATCCGTTTTTCGGGAGGGCTCAAGAACAGCTCGTCCGGCAGCCACGGCACCCGAAGAAACCAAAATGACCTCTGCTCCGTTTTTGTGCAGAAAGGCAATCTGGTCTACGAGATGGGCAATGCGTGAAACATTGAGTGTCCCATTGGATTTGGTGAGCACATTGCTGCCCACTTTCACGGTTATTTTCCTGTACTGAAAATCCATCGAATTGTTTACTTCCTGCTTTTTTCCACTTTATTGTAGGATGCCAGAATTCCCTGAATCAGGGAAGAGCTAAACCCTTTGTGCTCCATTTCGTTTAAACCGGTAATGGTCACCCCGCGCGGGGTGGTCACTTTATCAATCTCACGTTCAGGATGATGCCCTGTTTGCAACACCAATTCAGTAGCACCCTTTACGGTCTGGGCTGTTATAAACTGGGCCATCTCCGCTCCAAAACCTATTTCTATGCCTCCCTGCATTGCCGCCCGGATGTAGCGCAAAGCAAAGGCAATACCACAGGAAGACAAGGCTGTGGCTGCAGCCATAAGCTCCTCCGGAATCTCTACCGTTTTACCAAGGTGATTGAACAAATTTATCACATAATCTTTATGCAAATCGGTATTGCCATTGGCCGATATGCACGTCAGGGATTCCTGAAGAGAAATGGCGGTATTGGGCATGCACCTGAAAAGAGGAATGTCTTTGCCGGCCATTTCCCCCAGCTCCTCAATTCCCACTCCGGCAACAATCGATATCAAGATTTTCTCCTGATTCAATTCATGGCTGATTTCCTTCAAAACCTGCTCAATGTGATAAGGCTTAACCGCAGCAATAATCACATCCGATTTTTGTGCAGCTTCAACATTGTCGTGAACAATATTCACCCCGTAGTTTTCCATTGTTTTCAGAATATCTTCCCTGCGGTCGGAAACAAAAATATCAGATGATTTGATAAATCCGGATTTCAACAACCCGGTAACAATCGCTCCTCCCATATTTCCTGCGCCTATGATGCCTATTTTTTTTTGATTCATTTGATGCTTATTTTTTACCAGTTACCTGTTTTGATTCTTCTGCTAAAACGTTTTGAAAGGCTTCAATAAAAACCTCCGCCTGACTTATAGTTAAATTCAGCGGGGGCAGAAGCCGGATGATATTGGGCCCTGAAACACCGGTAAAAATATGGAAATCGAACAACAGTTTTTTCCGCAATTGCTGAATGGGAAATGGCAGTTCAACGCCAATCATCAATCCCCTCCCCCGGATTTCCATTGCGGCATCCGTCTTTTTCAATTCATTCATCAGATAAGTCCCGGTTTTTTCGGCATTCTCAACCAACTTCTCCTGCCGGAGAATATCAAGAACAGCAATTCCGGCAGCACACGCCAGATGATTCCCGCCAAAAGTGGTCCCCAGCATACCCGGGCGTGGTTTTATATCAGGATGAATAAGAACACCACCTATGGGAAAACCATTCCCCATACCCTTGGCTACCGTTATGATATCGGGATGAATGCCTGCATATTGATGGGCAAAGAACCTTCCGCTCCGGCCATAACCCGACTGTATTTCATCCAAAATCAACAAACTCCCGTATTTTTGGGTTAGCTTCTTTAATTGCACCAAAAAAGCTTCTTCCGGAATATGAATTCCCCCAATACCTTGGATCCCTTCAATGATAACCGCAGCAACTTCGCCGGTTTTTAACTCCTGTTCAAGTGCATCCACATCATTCATCGGTAAAATAAACGCATTGCCCGTCTCGTTTACCGGAGCAACAATTTTGGGATTATCGGTTAAAGCCACAGCGGCTGATGTACGGCCGTGAAAACTTTTCCTGAAACTGATAAATTTTTTCCTGCCGGTTGAAAAAGAGGCCAGTTTAATGGCATTCTCGTTGGCCTCGGCCCCTGAATTACACAAAAAAAGCTGATAGTCGGTGTACCCGGATTGCTGCCCGAGCTTATCCCCAAGTTCTTTTTGCAAAGGATTCTGGATGGAGTTGCTGTAAAAACCAATCTTTCTGAGTTGCTCAGAGATGGCCGACACATAATGGGGGTGGCTGTGCCCGACCGAAATAACGGCATGCCCGCCGTATAAATCCAAATACTGATTTCCCTCTGAATCCGTCACATAACACCCCCGGGCTTCGGTAGGGGTGATATCAAAAAGCGGATAAACATTAAAAAGTTCCATGTACTTTAATCTCCCATGATTTTACGTTTTAAAAAGCTACCGGTTTTAACCCCAGTCCTTCTTTTTCTTCGAACCCAAACATCAGGTTCATATTTTGAACAGCCTGTCCCGAAGCTCCTTTTATCAAATTATCGGTTACGGTAATAATCACCAGCTTGTCATCATGCTTCTCAAGATAAATGACCGCCTTGTTGGTGTTGACAACTTGCTTAAGCCCCGGGTTTTTGCCGGTAACAATCACAAACGGGTGCTGCGCGTAATATTCCTCATACAAGCTGGTCGCATCCCCGAGGCTCCCATCGAAATGGGTATAACCCGATACAAAAATTCCCCGGGTATGGTTTCCCCTGACGGGAATAAAATGAAAAGGCTTATTATATTCCGGCTGCAGTTGTTTAAGGCTTTGCAGGATTTCACCTTCGTGCTGATGCTGGAATATTTTGTATGCCGACAAATTGTTATTGCGCCAACTGAAATGAGAAGTTGGGGTCGGTTTTTGCCCTGCTCCTGTAGAACCGGTAATGGCCTGGACATGAATCTCTCCTGCCAGCAAACCACGGGCTGCGAGGGGTAAAAAAGCCAGTTGAATACCGGTAGCAAAACAACCCGGATTCGCAATTTTCTGCGCTTGTGAAATCGCGCTGCGATTCAGTTCCGGCAGTCCATAGACAAAATCATTGCCAGCTCTTACTAACCTGAAATCGTGGCTCAGGTCAATCACCTTCAACCCCCGCGGCAAATCATGTTGTTGTAAGAAAGCTTCCGATTTCCCATGCCCCATGCACAAAAAAATAACATCTGCCTGGTTCAGGGGCAATGCATCGGTAAAATGCAGCGGGGTCTCCCCCAGCAAATCAACATGAACATCCGGAACCGGATGTCCGGCATTGCTTGTACTTTGCACAAAAGCAATGTCCACTTTAGCATGGTGGATAAGGATGCGTAACAATTCTCCTGCTGTATATCCTGCTCCCCCAACAATACCTGCTTTAACCATGAAGCGTTAAATTTTTTTATTAACCGAATGATAAATTTTCAGTGAGTTGGCCAAAATCTTGGTAAAGCCTTTCACATCATCGGCCGACCACGCATTCACTGTTTCACCATACTCTCCAAACCCGGAATTCATCAGATCATGTTCAGATTCAATTCCCACCAATTCGAAATGGTAGGGCTTTAACTTCACAAACACCTCACCGGTAACATTTTCCTGGGTGCTTTCCAAAAATGTTTCAATGTTTCGCATGATCGGTTCATGGTACATGGCCTCATGAAGGAACATGCCATACCAAGTAGCCAGTTGCTCTTTCCAATAAATTTGCCATTTGGTAAGCGTATGTTTTTCGAGCAGATGGTGCGCTTTTATGATCAGCATAGGCGCTGCCGCTTCAAATCCTACCCTGCCTTTAATTCCTATAATGGTATCTCCAACATGGACATCCCGCCCAATAGCATAGCGGGAGGCCATTTTTTCCAGCGCCTGTATGGTGGAGGGTCCATCCTGATACCCTTTCCCGTTGAGGGTTTTCAATTCTCCCTTTTCAAACCCCAGCCGGATTTCCTGCTCTCCTTCTGCTTCAAGCTGACTGGGGTAAGCTTCATTGGGCAGTCCTTCGCGGGAATTCAGGGTCTCTTTTCCTCCCACGCTGGTTCCCCAAATACCCTGATTGATGGAATACTGCATTTTTTCATAATCGTCTTCCACCCCGTGCTTTTTCAAAAAATCAATTTCCTGGTCCCTGCTGAGCATTAAATCCCTGATAGGGGTAACAATTTTTATTTCAGGAGCCAGAACCTGAAATGTGAGGTCAAACCTCACCTGATCGTTACCGGCTCCTGTACTCCCGTGGGCAATGTATTCCGCGCCAATCTCCTGGGCGTACTCAATAATGGCTATTGCCTGAAAAACGCGCTCAGAACTCACAGAAACAGGATAGGTGTTATTCCTGAGAATATTGCCATAAACCATATACCGGATACACTTCTGATAATAAGCGTCAGTAACATCGATGGTCTCATGTTCTTTAGCTCCCAGGGCAATGGCCTTCTTTTCAATGGCCTGGAGTTCAGCCTGCGAAAACCCTCCTGTATTTGCAATGGCTGTATAAACATCAAATCCCTTTTCTTCCTTCAAGTACTTTACGCAAAACGATGTATCCAATCCACCGCTGAAGGCCAATACCAATTTTTTACTCATACACTATTTTTTAAAAAAGAGCGACGGCAGTGTTTAAATCCAACTTTAAAACTATTCATTTATTGAGTGATTACTATAGATCTGCTGCTTAATTCCTGTAAAACCACTCTCCGTCACTCTTTTGTTTTTTTATTCGCAATTATTTCCGGTTTGAACTTTTTGAACCCATTTATGGGTTTCAACTTCTGAATCACATCAAGCAGGCTCCGTTTCCGGATAGGGCCATTCTTTTTGGGGACTTTATTCCAGGCCGGGTCGTACAGCATCCCTGTGCAAAGACATTTACTGCGTCCCATCCGCTCAAGGATATCGTAATTTACACATCCTTTACATCCATTCCAGAACTGATCATCGTCTGTCAGTTCGGAAAAGGTCACCGGACGATAACCCAACTCATGGTTTATTTTCATCACAGCCAAACCTGTTGTCAGTCCAAAAATTTTAGCATTGGGATATTTCTCCCTCGACAATTCAAACGCTTTTTTCTTTATTTCTTTGGCAAGACCGTAACCTCTGAATTCAGGCACCACAATCAATCCGGAATTGGCCACAAAACCTTTGTTGCCCCAGGTTTCAATGTAACAGAAACCCGCAAACCGGCCTTCCGAAAGTGCTATAATGGCTTTCCCCTCCGATATCTTGGAAGCAAGATATTCGAACGACCGCCTTGCAATCCCGGTGCCCCGTTGTTTGGAAGCCACATCAATGGCATCATTTATTTCATCCACATACTTCACATGCTCCTTCCCTGCTACCTTAACTTCTATGCTCCTCAAATCCTTCATCAGTAGAATTTATTTTTCAATTTTGGCATGATTGAAACCAATGCATTCATTAAATTATCTTTTGTTGTTCCTTCCCTCTGAATAATCAAAATGGTATCATCGCCTGCAATGGTTCCCAGTATTTCCCATTGACGTGCATTATCGATCACTGCTGCAATACTGCTGGCATATCCCGGCAACGTCTTCATTACGGCCAGATTCCCCGAAAAATTTAACCCCACAAATCCATCTGCGAGGTAATTATCCTTTAACAATTGTTTTTGTTTTTCATTATGCCCGTTTCCGGGGATATCGTAAACATACCCCTTCAGCGGATGTGAAACTTTGGCCACCTGCAGGTTTTTTAAATCGCGCGACAGGGTGGCCTGTGTCAACTCAAACCCTTTCCGCTTTAAAGCAGAAAGCAACTCTTCCTGGCTGTGGACATTCCCTTTGGAAATTATCTTTCTGATTTCAAGTTGTCGTTGAATCCGGTTTTTCATTACATACCTGAATAATTATTCATTTTATCTGCAAAATTATACATTATTTTTTGAAAACAAGCGAAAAATCAAGAAATATTATTAATTTTGTCCCAACATAAAAAACAGAGTTCATATATATTGCTATATATGGGAAAGTCAGAAGTTAAATAAGCGATACTTAATGCGTTTGAACCGGCAGCGGTTTAAGCGCATTTTTTTAAACAGACAAGTTGAAAAGCGATAAAAACAGAGGATAAACAACAATTATAAAATCGTGAAACGAGCATGTAAAGCAATCATAACCAATAAAATGACTAAAATACATGCCTGCCTGTCCGGTAGACAGGCGAGTTCCCTGTCTGCCGGCACAGGCACATGATACCTTTGAAAGTAAACAATTTTAATCATATGAAATGTTAAAAGCAAAAGAAGCAAAGCTCATTTTGGAAGACGGAAATGTATTTACGGGAAAATCTTTTGGGAGTGCTAAGCCTGTTGCCGGCGAGGTTGTTTTTTACACCGGCATGATTGGTTATCCCGAAAGTTTAACTGATCCATCCTACACGGGTCAGATTTTAGTTTCTACTTTCCCGATGATTGGCAATTACGGGGTTCCCCGTGGTGACAGGGAGAATGGCATTCACAAATATTTTGAGTCGCACAAGCTCCACATCAGCGGATTGGTCATTGCCGATTATTCGTTCGAGTTCAGTCACTGGAATGCTGAAAAAAGCCTTTCAGACTGGTTGAAAGAATATGAGGTCCCCGGCATTTTTGATATCGACACGCGGGCGTTAACCAAGATTCTTCGCGATAAAGGATCGATGCTGGGAAAAATTGAGTTTGGAAATGAATCCATCGACTTTTACGATCCCAACCAGGAAAATTTGGTTGCAGTGGCCAGTTGCACAGAGCGGGAAGAATACGGAGATGGTGAAATCAAGGTTATTCTGGTGGATTGCGGAGTTAAGAATAACATCATCAGGTGTCTCCTCAAACGGGGAACCACAGTCATCCGGGTACCCTGGGATTATGACTTTTCAGGAGAAGATTACGACGGGGTCTTCATCTCGAACGGTCCGGGTGATCCTGTCATGTGCAACGAAACGGTTGAAAATGTCCGGAAGGTTATAGAGGATGATAAACCTCTTATGGGCATTTGTCTGGGCAATCAGCTTTTGGCAAGAGCCGCGGGTGCCGAAACCTACAAACTAAAATTTGGTCATCGCAGTCATAACCAACCTGTTATTCTTGAAGGAACCGACCGCTGTTTCATCACGTCTCAAAACCATGGGTATGCAGTTGCTACCGACACCCTTCCCGACCAATGGGAGCCACTCTTTACCAATGCCAACGACAATACCAATGAAGGAATACGGCATAAAACAAAACCCTTCTTTTCCACTCAGTTTCATCCTGAAGCTTCCAGTGGGCCAACAGATACTGAATTTTTATTCGATGATTTTATTGACAAAATCAAAGAATACCGAATGGTGAATAAAAAAAATAACGCGTAACGGTTCAAATCATGATAAATTCAAAAATAAAAAAAGCGATCATTCTTGGTTCAGGAGCCCTGAAAATCGGGGAGGCAGGTGAATTTGACTATTCCGGTTCCCAGGCTTTAAAAGCGCTGAAGGAAGAGGGTGTTGAAACGGTTCTCATCAATCCAAACATTGCCACCATTCAGACTTCGGAGGAGATAGCAGACAAAATATATTTTCTGCCGGTAACCCCCTGGTTTGTGGAAGAGGTTATAAAAAAGGAAAAACCGCAGGGAATATTGCTGGCTTTTGGGGGCCAGACCGCACTGAATTGCGGCGTTAAATTATACGAATCGGGGGTGCTCGAAAAATACAATGTGGAAGTAGTGGGTACTCCTGTTCAGTCGATTATCGACACGGAGGACAGGGATATCTTCCGGATAATGCTGGGAGAGATCAATGTTAAAACCCCTCAAAGCATTGCAGCGTCGAACATGGACGAGGCCAGGGAGGCTGCTTCAAAAATCGGATTCCCCATTATCATCCGGGCGGCTTATACCCTCGGCGGCCTGGGAAGTGGCTTCTGCGAAAATGAAGAGGAACTGAACAACCTGGCTTCCAAAGCATTTTCCTACTCTCCGCAGATATTGATCGAGGAATCCATTAAGGGATGGAAAGAGGTGGAATATGAGGTTGTTCGTGACAAGTTCGATAACTGCATTACGGTTTGTAATATGGAGAACTTTGACCCCCTGGGCATTCATACAGGGGAGAGCATTGTGGTGGCGCCTTCGCAAACGCTCTCCAACGCAGAGTACCATAAACTTCGTGCCATATCCATTAAAATCATCCGGAGGGTAGGTGTCATTGGCGAATGCAATGTTCAGTTTGCCCTCGACCCCTATTCCGAAGATTACCGTGTGATTGAGGTGAATGCCCGGCTATCGCGCTCTTCCGCCCTGGCATCTAAAGCTACAGGATATCCCCTGGCTTTTGTGGCAGCAAAACTCGGACTGGGTTATGGCCTGCATAAACTGAAAAACTCGGTAACAAAAGTTACCACAGCAGCCTTTGAACCTGCCCTCGACTATTGTGTGGTGAAAATTCCCCGCTGGGATTTAAACAAATTCATCGGCGTTTCGAAAAACATTGGCAGCTCCATGAAAAGTGTGGGCGAAATTATGGCCATTGGAAGAACCTTCGAAGAAGCCATCCAAAAAGGAATCCGGATGGTGGGCCTCGGAATGCATGGTTTTGTTGCCAACAAAGAGGAAATAAACATTGAAGAAATTGAATCGGAACTACTCAACCCTACCGACCGGAGGATTTTTGCCATCACCGAAGCCTTCAACAATGACTACTCCATAGATGATATCCATGAAAAAACCAAAATTGACCGTTGGTTTTTATACCGGCTGAAAAACATTTTCAATATTAAAAATGAACTGGAAAAAGAAAACACCCTGGAAGCTCTCCCGGACGGATTGCTAAAACTGGCCAAAAAAGCAGGATTCTCCGATTTTCAGATAGCCCGGCTGGTTTTTAACAGCCCCAATAAAAAAATCCAGGAGGATTTGCTCAAAGTCAGATCTTTCAGAAAGGCCCATGGCATAACGCCGGTAGTAAAACAAATCGACACGCTCGCCGGCGAATACCCTGCGATGACCAACTACCTCTATTTGACCCATAACGGAACGGAACACGATATCGAGTTCTTCAACGACAAAAAATCGGTGGTGGTTTTAGGATCAGGGGCTTACCGGATCGGAAGTTCTGTAGAGTTTGACTGGTGTAGCGTGAATGCCATCACCACCATAAAAAAGGGAAACTACCGCTCGGTCATGATCAATTACAACCCGGAAACGGTTAGTACAGATTACGATACCTGTGACCGGCTCTATTTCGATGAATTGAGCTTCGAAAGGGTCATGGACATCATTGACCTGGAAAATCCTTTTGGCACCATCATTTCCATGGGGGGACAGATTCCCAATAATCTGGCCATGAAACTTCACAGCCAGCAGGTTCCTGTTTTAGGCACTTCACCTGAAAAAATCGACAATGCCGAAGACCGGGAGAAATTTTCGTCGCTGCTCGACCGCTTGAAAATTGACCAGCCGCGATGGGCAAGGCTGTCGACCTACCAGGAAATTCATAAGTTTATTGATGAAGTAGGTTTCCCAGTACTCATCAGGCCTTCCTATGTATTGTCGGGAGCAGCAATGAATGTAGTTTCCAATCCCGACCAACTGGAACATTTTCTGGAAATGGCAGCCAATGTATCCAAAGAGCATCCGGTTGTGGTCAGCGAATTCATTGAGGAAGCCAAAGAAATTGAAATTGACGCTGTGGCTCAAAAAGGCGAAATCATTGCCTATGCCATTTCGGAGCATGTTGAATTTGCAGGGGTTCATTCGGGAGATGCCACCATCGTTTTTCCCCCTCAAAAGCTGTATATTGAAACCATTCGCAGAATCAAAAAAATTGCCCGCGAGATTGCCATGGCCCTCGAAATCAGCGGTCCTTTCAATATGCAATTCCTGGCAAAAGACAATGACATTAAAGTGATCGAATGTAACCTCAGGGCTTCCCGCAGTTTCCCCTTTGTCTCAAAAGTCATGAAACTGAACCTCATCGAAATTGCCACCAATGTCATGCTGGGTTTCCCGGTAAAAAAACCGGACAAATCGCTGTTTGAGCTTGACTATGTGGGGGTTAAGGCTCCTCAGTTCTCGTTTTCACGATTACTGAATGCGGACCCGGTTCTCGGTGTAGACATGGCATCAACCGGAGAAGTGGCCTGTATCGGTGAAAATTATTACGAGGCAGTCTTAAAATCGATGCTTTCGGTGGGATACAACATCCCTGTTAAGAATATTCTCATATCATCAGGTCCCTCACGCTCAAAGGTCGAACTCCTGAAAAGTGCCCAAATGCTTCAGGAAAGAGGATATAACCTGTTTGCAACGGAAGGAACGTCCAGATTTTTCCTTGAAAATGGCATCCAAAACACCCTGCTTCACTGGCCCGACGAAGAGGACAGGCATCCCAATACCATCGATTATATCAAAGAAAAGAAAATTGACCTGGTGGTAAATATTCCCAAAAACTACACAAAAAGGGAATTGAAAAACGGGTATAAAATACGGAGAAATGCCATCGACTTCAATATTCCGCTGATTACCAATGCAAGGGTAGCCAGTGCTTTCATTTATGCAATTTGTAAATATGAGTTGAAAGATATATCCATCAAAAGCTGGGATCAATACTAAATAACTGAATTTTAAAAAAAGCACCGGCCATCTGACCGGTGCTTTTTTTTAATTGAGTACTATCTTTAAATAAACGTTTCTTTTTCTTTCGGGGTTTACAAATTTTAAAAGCGAATCCCCTTCAAAATAGCCGATTTTTATTTCCCAAACGGATTGGGGGGTTATTCGTACTGCTCTGTTGTGGAAATGTTCTCTCATAAACAAGAATGTTTCTTTTTGGATTTTCAGAACAGCAAATAAAATGCCACAAATAAAGAAATCAAAAAAAAAGAGAAAAAAAGACAACTAATGGCTATGAACTTCTTTTACACTGTAGCCTCTTTTTTCTATAGCTTTTTCAATGTCGGCCAGGTCAACGCGGGCTTGATCAAACCGAACAACAGCCGTAGAATCGTTCAGTGTGGCAGTAACGGCTTGAACACCTTCAACCTGGGAAACACCCTTTTCGATTGATGCCACGCACATATCGCAGTGCATACCCTTGATGCTGAATGCCTTTTCAACCATAACCGCCGGTTGTTCAGCATTCTTTTGTTCTCCGGAATTGCTGCTGCTTCCGTTCTGGCAACCCGCAAGGAAACCAATGGCTGCAATAGCCAAAAACTGGAATAGTATTCTTTTCATTTTTGTGTTGAATTAAACGTTTCCAGCAATAACAACCCAATGAATCATTTGTTTGAAAACGGGAATTTCCATGAAAAATCTTCCTGGAAAGGGCCGTAAAAATTATACGCTTGTGTCAAGTCAACCAAAAGACGTCATTTCGAGATTGCACCCAAAAATTTTTAGGCATAATGAGAAGATGACAGATAAATTATTTCTGTCATTTGTTCCACA